>CAZIYW010000075.1:0-25047 GCA_964543525.1 uncultured Fibrobacterota bacterium
TGCCTAATTAAAGCAGGTATGATTTATTATTGTGTCAATGTGGGATGGTAGTGTACATTTATTGAAGTTATAAACTATGGATACCAGTATATTTCACAAATATACTGGAAGAAATCGCTCAAATTATTTACATAATTCTATGAATAAAAAACGAAGGAAAGAACCGTTGCATCCGGGAGAAGTATTTCAGGAGAATTTTTTAAAACCGCTATTGTAACTCACACTCTGCCACTGGACTAAAATATTCACTCGCCGATTACAGGTATGGTATACAACCGGCCCACCTATACATCAGCACAGAATGTAACAATCCTGTTCGCAATAAATGTATAAACCCCCGGTAAGACAACTAGCTCTTCTGCTGCACAAACCGTCTGAAGCTTTTCTGAAGGCAGGAATGTAAATATTGTACTTTGAAGACTTTGGCGTATAGCTCCTGAATATCTTCCTCATTAAACGCACCCGACACGGCGGTGTACCTCTTGAGGATTTTATTAATCTCCGCAGCTTCTATAAGAAACGCATTAAGCTCTTCACGAAGTACGGTTCCTATTTTCCGATAAAACAACTTAATATTCTTTTTAAAAGCAGTGACACTGCGCAACGCATTGTTAATATTTTTTTCACGATTAGTGTCATCATTTACTATTGTCAATAGATTACTGATGTAGAATGCAATGATATTGGTTGTGGAAACCCAGAAAGAGACATTCGGCTTTTCAAATACTAACGCATTTAATAATCTGCCTTTTTGTTTTTTAGTTTTTGTCTCCCGAGTCATTTTTCTTCCATCCTTATTAATAGCCATGATATCCCATTCATGCTTTTTGTTACTCTAATGAGCCTCTCTTCTATATAAAGTAGTAATAATATGCCTTCCATGCAATATATAGTTGAAAATTTCGTCAAATTTTTGGTGGCGTAGAATTGAGTAGACCTAAGCAACATATGGCGTATTTTCATGAAAATTGCGAAAGTTTGCAGCCGTGAAGTGCAATGATTTTCTAATTGTAACAATTACAATGTATTATAAATTCAAAGGTTATGCGGATTATATATTATTTTATACTGTGTGCTCTGAATCCAGGGTATCAGATTATGGCGCAGGTCTCCCAAATTCTACGCTACTAAATTTTTATATAAAAAAGAGCATCTGTCTGTTATACAATATATTGTACCACTGACATATGTCCCTACCTCAATTATTCAGGCGACATATCATTTCCGAATACTATAGGAGAGCAGATAACCATAGATAAAAAAGGAATCCTCACCCCGCAATTTTATTCTTACTTATAGTGTGTATTGGGAGTGGTAAGAATAAAGGGTGGGGAGAGGGGTGAGGATTTGGACTATCTGCTACAGCAGCCTCCGCTTATTATCATTAATTAAAAAAGCTTTCATATAACAAAATACATTGTATCGTCAGCTCAAATAAACAGGCAGCTCAATTTAATTATACATTTTTACTTTTCATTACTATTTTCCATTCAGGGTCGTACTTCCTGAATATCCTTTTTTTATACGTTCCCGCACCTGTTCATCTTGCATAAAAGACTTTTCCTTAATGGTAAAAAATCCTCAATCCCTACTTCCTGCTCTCATCACCTTGGGGGGGGTAAAGGATCACAAGTTTCAGGAATGAGGACTCTTTTTCTATTTTCTTCTTACACCGACAACCTTCCGTTTGGTCCAGCTCCATTTCGCATCATGGGAGTTCTCACCTTTACGATAATAAAATTTACATGGCATTATCGCAACATAGGCAGCCTGGCCGACTACCCTGCCCGCTTCATTGCGGCCGTCCCAGATATACACCAGACGGGTCCGCTTACAGTCAAAGCCCATCTCTTTGTCAATTATAATAGGATTTCCAACTGCATCATAAACAGATATCCTGCCGGACAGACTATCCTCTGGAGTCACCTTCGAATAATCATCAGGCGTCAGCGTGATAACACTGATTCCCTTATACCGGTCGGCGCCGGACTGCCCGATATTCAGAATATCCTTGAAATGCGACGGCAGTGAATAGACACTGTCCTCGTCAAGTATCAGAGCATCGGGTAGCAGATCATACTTGACCGGGATATACTCTATTGAAATGGGCACGCGCCTGTTTTTGGGGTTGTCCTGGTTATTACCGATACCGTCATGGACATTTGAGTCATAACTCCAGTATATTCGCACCGAATCGCCGCGTACTATTTCCGACACACCTTCCAGTGACCGGACTTCAAAAATGCCGCTGTCGGCATTTTGACTGAGCACGCTAAGTATGGCAAAGTAGGGGGCATTGTTTGTGATACCGAAGAACTCAAAGGGTTTTTCCCGGGTTATGGCCTCAACATTCTCCGAAAAGATGATAGTCAGCTCATCACGCGCATTCGGCGCGAGAGAATCAACCAGGTTTGCAGTAACTATAACAGGCGCCAATGAGTCGACGGCGCGGGCCTCTGACTTTATAACCGATTCACCGTCCGGAAACACCTTCTCGGTAGTTATCCGTATTATTTCATCATCTGTCACATAGGTTTTAATTGTCTGATTTTCCTCGGAGACATCCAGTGCTATTCCACCGGTCGAGTACCGGTATCCGGTCACAGTAAAATCTCTTGCTGCTGGCAACTCAATAAGCGGCTGAAGATCGTCGACATGTTCATCCACCTTTTTCCCGGAAATACCCACAAAGATACTGTCAATATATCCATTGGCGTCATTGTCGAAATAGATACCATACTCTACAGCCATACCTTTCTCAACGACCTTGACATTTATCTCACGGCGGATATTCTCAGGGTTATCCTGTTTATTGCCCAGAGTATCGCGTATCTTATCAGAAATGGCGGCGTTAATCCGGATGGAATCACCCTGTACTATTGCTGATGCGCCGCTTATCGAGGTAACCTCAAACACCGCCTGCGTCCCGCTCTGGCTCAGCACCTGCAATGTGGCGTCAAATTCAGTCCCACCTGCTGTTTTGTAAAACCTGCATGGCTGGTTTTCAGTGATGGATTCAATATCTTCAGAGAATACCACGGTCAGCTCATCACGCGCATTAAGGTCTGCCGAATCAACCAGATCGGCAGTCATTATCACCGGCGCCATGGAATCGATAAAGGTAAAGGAGCTCTTGAGAAGAATCACATCGTCAGCCAGTTCAACTGAATCGATAGTCACCACATCTTCTGCGGTGATATAGGTCAACGTTGCAGATGCGTTTTCAGTTACCGGCACCGCAATACCATCGCTTACCGCCGAATAACTCCCAACTGAAAAGTTCCGGTGTGCCGGCAGCTCTATATTACTCATGATAGCATCCACATAGGAACCGAAATCATCACCTGTGACCGCCAGGAATATGCTGTCCACCTTGCCGTCGGCGGTGTTGTCGAAATAAATTCCCTCTGTCACTTTTATCCCGCTGCTTTCGTCATAATAGTAACGCGCGACCCGCAGGGTATCCAGCGGCAGGTCAGGATTACGGAAGGTCAATACAATGCTGTCCGGGTTCTGATGCTGCAGGGTATTATCACCTGCGTTCGCACTTCCTGTAGTCCGTGGGAAGGTATAGGCCCAGTAAGTACCCTTATCCTCCAGAGTAAAGGTCTCTTTGTCGGAGCCCTGCACATGCGTGACCTCTATTTTCATATTCTGATAATCGTACAGTGTATCTACGCGATACGACTCAAACCGTATTTCAAGGTCTTTCATGTCATCGGTAATTACATCGTTTTCACCAATCTCGGTTCCGTTGTAGAATAGATCCAGGTTCCGTCCCCAGAAAGTCAACTCCAGGCTGTCACCGAGATCCTCGCCGCTTGACACATGGGCAGTAAAGTTAATGTCAACCGTGGTATCCTGCAGAGGATTAATCGTGGTATCGTTTCCGCTGATAATAATCTCCTCCCTGCCGTAGGTGATCCTGTAGTTAAAATCGGCAGAGGGATTCTGCAGGGCGAACAGGTCATCGAACATAAAAGCATCATCGGCCCAGGGATTCGGGCAGGTGACGCCGTTGACAATACAGGTCTTCGGGGTCACCTGGGTAAGGTTGGTTATAATCTGTGAGATCACATTCGAACTCAGGTAATTCATTATTACATCGAATCCGGCCTGAATCTGCTTAAAAGAGCTGTTTGGATTATTCGCGGAATAGCCGTTGTTCTGAATACACTCTATAAAATCTTCTATCGGAAAGGTAATCTGATCATCGGGATCGATATAGACACAGAAAGTAGTGGGCGCATTCTCCGCCGTTATATCGTCCCAGTCGAAACCATGCGGACCTGCATCAACATCTGAATGGAGCAGGTGCTCACCGTCGGAAAGGAAAATGACATATTGATTTTCCTTTGTATGACTGCTGTTCTGCATCGCCTCTTTAACGCCCTGATATCCACCCCATATATTCGTTCCCGAATGGTTCACCTTGAGCGGGTCGCAGCTTGCATTGCTCGGCAGGTATACCAGATTGGTATAATGGTTGACAATTCCCTGATAGGTGTGGGTATAGTTCTTTACTTTCAGATATTCCTTTAACACCTCATAGCCTGTCATACCGCTGTTATTGCCCACCGTCACATCTTCATTCAGCTTAAGAAGCGGGATATAACCACCCTGCAGGGAATACTCCGTAGATTGAATCTCCTCAATCAGCGCATCATCACCGGGATCAAAATAGAGATGCGTCGCGAAGATAGACATACCCACTTCCGTGGTAGGCGATTTTTTATAGATCTCATCCAACAACGCATCGGCAACTTCATAGCGCACACCATCAGGATCATTGGGAATGGGGTCCGAATTATCCGGCAGATTGATAAACATACTGGTCGAATTGTCAATAACGAGCATGATTGATGTTGCGCCACCACTCGAAAACGACGACACGGAATCAAAAGCCGGAATACTCTCACACAGTGCCACAATATCATCAGGTCTCTGAATCGTTCTGCCGTCCAGATATTCAGGAAAGCCTTTATAAGCAAATTTTCCCACCTCTTCACCGGTGAGAGGAAATAATACCGGTAATAACCAGATACATGCAGACAGTAAAATCAGTGACGCGCAACCATGTTTGAATCTCATAAGTGAAAAGTCCCTTTAAGTAAACCGTCCTTCCTTTTGTTAAATATCACCGATAAAAAAAATCTGGGTATAGACATTGTAATAGGTTCCGGAGCCTGCATAATAGCCGATTCCGGTTATATTACTGTATTTATCTTCAATATTTTCTTTATGCCCCGAACTGGTCATCCAGGCATTGAATGACGACTGCCCCACTGCGTAGCTTGCAACCACATTTTCAGCCGGAGTCATCAACTTGATTTTCTGAATAATGCAGTTTATTCTGTCGCCAAAACCGTCATGACCGAAGGGTGTTATCCCCTTTGATATATTCCTGCTGTGCACCCTGGCATAATTGGCAGCCACATCATTCCACAGTAGCGGTTCGAGGCCGATGCTTTTTCGGTGAGTGTTTACCAGCTCATGCATCTGCATCTCAACATCATGTACTTCTTCAGTCACCAGATGCACCACTGCAGTGTCATCGGGTTTTCTGACCGGCCAGCGCTGAACAGCATAGCCGATCCTCTCAAATACAAGGGTATCGTTCCAGTCGGGCGTACCCATTTCTGAAATACTGTGTTTTCCGTCTCTACCGTTATTTCCGGCCAGCCATACTATACGTCCGGCACCCTGCATCCCACGTATATATTTCGTAAAGCATTCCTTATTCCCCATTCGCAGCGCGAGTATAAACACCCCGCTACCGGTGTGTACCGACGCTATGTCGAACAGGCAGGGAGTATTGTCGAAAACCGTTTTACGATGGGAGCAGAGCACTCCCCCTTTCAAGTTGTACAGGGTAACAAAAAAGGTACCCGATCGATCCGGGGTGAATGATATCTTGTCATGGGAGATTAATACAGGAACGCGTATACCGGTATGCATGCCGGTATGCATAATTGCAGTGCCATTTACGACAAATGCCCCCTGTGCATCAGTAGTAACGGTCTGATTTTCATTTACCAGTACAACCGTTACCCCTGCAAGCGGATTATTCTCTCCATCCAGCACGTACCCGGAGAGAGAAATCTCCCGGCTGAATGAAGTGAAAAACCATGCATAAATAAATAGAATCCCTGCAGCGCCCCGCATAATTCCGTTACACCCCCACCAGGCACACGCCAGCCCAGGCGTGTATTTAATTATTTTGTTCTCTTTTTTGGCACTCTTTGCTTTTTTATCCCAAAGCATGCATCGCATCCCGATACGATGCCGGCCACTCCATTTATTGTTTCATGGGAATGGGTATCTTCATTATATCTGATCGCCCGTCATCATAGGTAATTTCGATTCTCCCGATATATGCCCCTTTACCGACATCGCGATTATTATAATTTTTATCCGACCACAGAATAACAATCAGATTATTCGGGCCCTTTTCCACCGGCTCCATTGCCATGAGCTCGTTGTCATCAGTATAGCCGTCACAGGAGGCAAGCTCATTCCCGACCGCGTCAAATATTTTTATCCGGCATGAAACGGCTCTCAGAATCTCAATAGGCACACGAATCTTCGGCTCCAGAAGTATAACGGTTCCTCTTTCGATCTCCGTACTTATCTGGAAATCAGGTTCAATCCCCGCATCCTTCTCCTCCGGCCCGAACGGACCAAGAACGTAAGAGACAAAGGAAAAATCCGGATACTCAATATCCAGTTCCACATGCTTGTTGTCATCAACCTCCTGCGCATTACCCAGATCATCCTGCACATTTTCTTTACAGTTAATCCAGATACTGTCGCCCTCTGTAGGCGGTTTGCTGCTGACTACAGATGAGATATAAAATGTTGCCCTATTGGCGGTTTTTGCCTGCTGCGTTAAATCCAGGTAGTACGTTTCACCGTCAAGTCGCTCCAGCCAGAAGGGTTTTACGGATCCGACATCTTTAATATTCTCAGAAAACACGACAATGAGCGAATCCTGGCTGCGTAGTCTGTTATAAACAAATTCAGAGAGATAGTAGGTCGCCCGGGAAATCACCGGAGCAGCTTTATCTGCAACATCGTAGGTTACAGTTGTGACCGGATCGGTGTAGGTAATCGCGACCTGCATATCACCGTATGTTTTATCTATTACCTTAGCCGGAGAATCAAATGCGTTGGTCAGATCGAGCAGTACCTTTTTGTGATCACTCGTTTCGTAAGACGCGGAGACGTCTTTTGCGACTGCATTCCATGTGGTAAAGGTCACGTCAAAGGTGATTTCATCAATATTGTTGACACTGTCTGCGAATTCGAGGCGGACCCGGTCAACTATCCCGTTTCCATCCGTATCGTAGTAGTATGCGGTTTTGACCGGCACATTACTGTTGATAAACTTGATTGGCACTGGTGGGTTGTCTTTATGTGCCTTGTTGTTAACCTTGTCAATAACCGGCCCTGTATGCAGAATTTTCAGGCTGTCGCCGGGTGCGGGTGCATCGTCATCAAGATCGGCGACCAGAAACCGGATATACTCCTCGTTGCCGAGATCTTCCACGTCCCCGACCGGCTGAATATCGATTTCCTTTACATGGTTCCCTTTTATAAGGATAAAGGAGTACCCGGAAATGGCCGATACGTTCACCGGCTCGGACAGGCGCACCATGAAGGTGTCTTCCTGCGGGATATATCTCTTGACCACGGCCGCTTCAGTCAGGATCGGCCCGATACCGTCAAGGAGATCCGCAGTGCGCGAAATAGTACTCCCCAGGGAGTCAATGGTAACGGTCACGGAGCTTTTGCCTTTTGTCCACACCGGCGCTGAGGCGCCCGGTGCATAGGAGAATGCGATAGTGTTATCGTCGTACATCTCATCGGCATCAATGGTCTCCGTGTAGTCTATCTGATTCTCCGGCCAGGAATAGGCAGCAGTCTGTGCGGTCATCGAGTCGACAAATATACCGTCGAAAATTATACAGATGCTGTCGCCGATACCGTCGCCGTCCTGATCACGGACATGGGCCGTTTTTACCTGCGGCCACGAATCCAGATTTCCGCCGACAAACTTGATTGGCACGGGCGGGTTATCCTTATGGGCTTTGTTGCTCACCTTGTCAATTACCGGGCCGGTATGAAGTATTTTCAGACTGTCTCCTTCAGCCGGCGCGTCTACGCCCAGATCGACGATGAGAAACTGAACAAAGGATTCACTACTGAGATCGAGAACGGTGCCGGCAATAGGCTCAATCTCAATCTCCTTAACATGATCCTTCTTGATAAGAATAAATGATTTGCCGGAAAGTGCCGACACGTCGATAGGCTCTGAAATACGTACCCGCAGCGTGTCGTCATTCGGCTTGTACCGCTTGACACACTGTGCCTCTTTCAACACCGGTCCGATACCATCCTCCAGATCTCCGGAATGAGTACTTGATTGTCCCGATGAATCTATCGTGATATCGATAGTACTCTGACCGTCAGTCCATACCGGCGCAGTTGCACCCGGGTTGTAGGTAAAGATTATCGCATCATCATTAACCAGATCACCGTTATCAATATTCTCCGAATAATCTATCTGTCCGCTCGGCCAGGAGAAGTCCGCCTTTTCAAGAGAGAAGATTGTCGGAAAATCATACTTCAGCTTCACCCGGATACTGTCACCGATACCATTCCCATTGTTGTCATAAATAACAGCCTTGTCAATCTGCGGCCAGGCATTACTACCCTCAATTTTAATGGTCATGTCCGCAGTGTCATGTTGCACCCAGGGATCGCCTCCCCACATGGTATCCAGTGTTGCTTTAACAGTGATCACATATTCATCCTGCACCGTTACATCAAAATTCGTTCCATTAGACACAACAATGTCCCATCCGTCAAGATAGAATTCCGGCACATTGCTCATTTTCAGCAGGGTTATCGGCCCGTATTGGCAGAGTTTGGTAATGGTACCGACCGTCGTGCCGCCCTGGGTTTTCTCATCGATAGTAAATTCCTGGTCATCAATGATATTGATCACCGGATGGGTTCCGTTGTTGGTCGTATCGAATCTGAAATCAGAGAGAAACACGCCGGCGTCAAGTATTGCATCCGATGCGTCCCCGATGGCAAACTTGATGGTGTGGTTCCCCGGACTGATTTTCTGTGAAGTTTGCAGCACCGCGGTGAAACCGTCATACTCAAGGTTGAGATGGTTGTCAAGATTATCAACATCAAAGAAAACACTGTTGAGACAGATAAGGTTTCCCTGATTATCATACGTGACATTCTGGCCGTCAAATACACAGGTAAAGACATCATTAAACTTGGAGTTCAGATACTCTTTCCACTCCTCCGTGCCGAAACAGAAGACAAAGGAAAAACCGGGTATCGTATTATCGGAGGTAAAATCAATTTCGAGTACAATGGCATCGAATATCTGCGTGCCGACTATAGCCTGCAGATCGGGATCGCCAGGATAGCCCCCCTCGAAAGTAGTACTGCCGCTGCTGTTGGGTCCTTTGCAACTGCTGGCGTATCCGCTTGCCAGTATAATGCCGTCCTTCATCTGTACGCTGTTAATTGGCGGGATATTACGGTAGGTGCCTCCCTGGGGCAATACCCATGCAGACATGGCACCGGGAAAGCTCACACTGTTAATAATCACACCCGGCGGGACAGTTTTGCACAAGGCGTTCCATAAGGTGAGTGCCGGTACCCCCTGGGTAACCTCAATATCCTGACGGCCTGAAAGAGCATCAACAGGCCCGATATCATCCTGCGTTGCTCTTCTTGTATCCGAGTATGCCGCCAGACCCAACAACAATACAACCGTTAGTAGTATACGGTACATTCCAACCCGTTTCATACAATCATCTCCCCGATAATTTAAAAGTATACGGTAATAAAAAGTAAAGTAATGAGGGCCGGATTCCACCCTTCGGCGGAATCGGACCGTTCATACCTCCAGAATAGAGGAAACATGGTGCGTCACCATATCACATTACTCTACTCTCTCTCCCCGTGGTTTATTTATTCAAAATTACTTTCTTCGTATTAATCACCACACACATATGAAACCGGTACCTCAGTGTTCTATTCCCTGATACCGATTGTCCTGGTAAATGTTGCCCGGTGACTTACTTTCCCGTTGAATTTGAATTCAACCGGTATAACCGCGGCATATCCACCCGGACCGACTATACGTCCAAGCGTATTGCGTCCGTTCCATAAACCAATCAACTGCTTCGTTTTCTCATGATATCCCATCGGGATATTACGCGCTATCTCATTACCAACGGCATCAAAGATATGCAGCGTACCCGTATACGAATCCTTATTGGAGACATTCTCCTCCGGATCCGGCGTCAGGGTTATTACCATTACGTCAATATATTTATCATCCACCTTTGGCAGAGACTGGAGCACTTCCTGGAGCTCCTCTATATACTCTATATCCGAAAGATCCATCTCTTCATTTGCATTCACATTGAGAATGGTTGCTTTGGGTATAAGGGTAAAGTCAAGCGGGATATATATGGTATCTTTTTCTACCCGCACATCAATGAGTCGCCGAATATTCTTCGGATTATCCTGATTGTTACCGATTGTATCCGATATATTGTTGGTATAGATCCAGTTAATCCATATCGAATCTCCCTCGGATATCCTTGACACACCACTTACTGAAGTTACCGTAAACCTTCCGAGGTTGCTGTTCTGAGAAGCCACAGCCAGTTCTGCATCGTAACTTGTACTCTGGGAGGTGCAGTAGAATTTAAAAGGCTTATTTCGGGTTATTGTCTCAACAGTTTCCGACAACACCACATCAAGGGTATCGGAGCCGCTGTTAACCAGGGTGATCGTGTTTCCTTTCTGTTCGTATGTAATGGTGGTGACATAGCTGGCACTCATGATTACCGGTGCCACCGAGTCGATTACCGGAACTTTTGCCTTGAGAATAACCATACTGTCCGGCAGCATAATCTCATTTTTTATTTCGATGACGTCATCATCGTTTACAAATGTTAATATTGCAGCATTGCCTTCGGCGACATTAACACCGATACCGCCTGGTGTATATTGAGGAGAGCCGACAATAGAGAATTGCCGATAGTCAGGCAGGACAATAGCATCCATTAGCTCATCAATATAATCTTCAATCTGGCCGTAAACCCCGATAAAGATACTGTCAATCTTACCGTCGGCATTGTTGTCAAAGTAGATACCTGTGGTGAGCTTCAGCCCCTCTTCCACAAGGATAACGTTAATTTCCCGTCTGATATTAGCCGGATTGTCCTGTACATTGCCGAGGCCATCACCAATCTTGTCGGTCAATGTGCCGTCTATCCTTATCGAGTCACCCTGAACAATTCCGGCGGTGTTGCTTACAGAGAGAACTTCAAACACAGCGGTAGTGCCGCTTTGACTCAACACACTCAGTGTAGCTTCATACCCTGTACTCTGTGCTGTCTCGTAAAAGTCGAACGGCTCAGCCTCGGTTATTGATTCTATTGTTTCCGAGAATACAACGGTCAGCTCATCACGCGCTCCTGCCTTGACCGAGTCAATAAGTGTGGCGCTCATGATTACCGGGGCTATGGAATCAATAATGTCGACCTTGCCGGGCAACAGGAACACATCATCATCAAGTGAGATTGAATCGGTTATTTCTATATAGTCGTCACTGGTACAGTAGGTAAGCGTGGCGGATGCATTCTCCGTTACCGGTACAGCAATGCCGCCCGTAACCACCGCATGGGAACCGGTGGAGAAATTACGATGGGCGGGAAGGGTAATATTGTCCATGATTTCATCGGCATAATCGGCTATGTCGGCACCTGTAATCCCCAGATAGATACTGTCAACCTTGCCGTCACCGCTGTTGTCGAAATAAATTGCCTTGTTCAGCGCGTATGACACTACCCCGTCATAGACCCTGCCAATCCGCAGGGTATCCAGCGGCAGTTTCCCGTTGCGGAATATCGCGATTATACTGTCACTTTCTTCATGCTGAAGCGTACCGTCACCGATGTTTGAACTGCCAACCTCTCTGGGGAAATCAACCGCCCAGTAACTCCCCTGGTCCGTCAAGTCATACTCCTCAACATCACCTGCAATCCTGCTGCGCAGCTCAAACTGCAGCGTATCCATCACGTCACTATACTCGTAAAGCGTATCCACTTCACTATAGGAAAACCTGAGCTCCACTTGATCCATTGCTTCGGTAATGAACTCATCCTCCTCGATCTCATCACCGTTGTAATAGAAAGCGAGGTCGCGGTTCCACCACGCAAGTCGTGTACTGTCAGAGAGAGAATCGCCGTCATCAACGCATACCGTATAATCAACATACACCGTCGAATCATATTCTGCTATAGTGACTGTATCCCCGGTGCTTGAAATCGAATCTTTGGTAATGTGATAATCTATCTCGTAATGAAAATCCGTATATTTTGATTTCAGCGGGAAGATATCTTCAAAATAAAACCCTTCATCGGTAACCTTTATTCCGGTCAACCCGTTGATGTACACTGAGTCGTGCGAAACAAAGGTCGTCATTGAGGTTATAATCTGGGAAAGAATATTTTTAACGATCAGGTCAATCATCTCCTGCTGATTCACCTCCATATCCCAAATATCCGACATGTGGTTTGAGGTAGAAAAGCCATTTGTCTGACAGTTGCTGGTAAACTGCTGAAGTTCCACCAGGTCCTGCGGCTCTTGCGGATTATAGTAAATAGTAAAAGTTGTCGGTGTATTTTCCGCCTGAATATAATTAAGAGAGCTTGTTGCTCCTCCATCGGAGAGAAATATGGTAAACTGTCTGTTCTTTGAGTGCGGAGATTGTTGATGGGCATATTTTATTCCATTCATGCCTTCGGTAATGCCGGTTCCTGCCATGGCCGCATTGCCGGCAGAAGATCGATACAACGTCTCAACCGGCCATACCGTGCTCCAGCGTTTTGTCCTTAAATACATTTTTAATATATCAAGGCCAGGTTTGTTATAATCGGTTTTACTTTGAACATCTCCCCACGTATCGCATTGGGTATATGTCCCCTGATAATTCTGATCGAGTTGCAGTAAAGGAAGCAATCCAAACTTGCTGCCCGGAACATCAAGAAAAAGCGGATCATCAGGAGGATTCATATAGAGATCACCGGCAAAGTAGGCCAGGCCGACATGTATTTTCGGATTCTTTTTGTAAATGGTATCGAGCACGGCGCTTATGACCCCGAAGCGTATACCGTTATTATCGGTATTACCGTTACTCACCGATATATCGATTAAAAACATAATCGAGCAGGAATTTCCGACAATAATAAGGTCGCCCGGATCGCCAATTCGCACATACTCTGACATGGCAACAGTCTTTACCGGGACCATTATGGTATCACCATTCAACAGTTCAGGTATCCCCTGATATTCGAATTTACACACCTGTTCCGCTGAAACAACCGTGATTGTTACCAGGAGACTCAGTATACACCTGAAGACACATTGCCGTTGTTTAAGATCCCCTCGACTCATTTCTCTCATTCTTGCCCCCCAAGGCTTATTAAAAATGAATTTCTTAAATTTAATTTTATTTATGACCTCATCACATTTAAAATCAACACAGTAAAATGAAAAAAATCCTCACCCGGATCCTTACTCTTCCCTATTAGCGTGGGGAGAAGAAAGAACAAGGTGGGGAGAGGGTGAGGATTTTTTTTATCTGCGTATACTGAATTTTTATTAATTTTCTGCAAAGAACTTTTTACACCACTCCCGGTAACACTATCGACAACTGGAAAGGCGACCGGTGTCACGAAACAAGACATGACCCGCTTATCGTGTGGGGTACACGTTAAAAAATCGGAAAAATTATAACTACCATAATAGAGTGCTTCTTGTGCTTTCGCACTCGCCTTTCTGGACATCTCTCCCCCCTCTATCCACTGTCGCTTATAAGGGTTTTATGTAATTGTCACTTGCTTTTCGAATTTATCGGCGCCTCCCCGTTTTGTAAATAAAGCACAGTGCCTCCTCCTCTTTCGCGGAGGAGGGGTGGGGAGGGTTTCACTGCGCAATAATAAATTTCATATAGACCAGGCCGTTGTTTTCTGTTGCAAAGTACGTGACATTTTCTGCATCAACAACCGTTTCGTTGACCGCACCGGCGCCGGAAAGCTCAGGGACATCCGATCCGGAATACACTGTCGTGCCGTCTCCTATTTTCACTATTACCCCGTTACTGTGCGCACCGGCCCAGACATCATCATTGTTGTCTACCATAACACTCTTGAAACTATTAGTCGGCAGTCCGGAATTTATTGTATTGTATGTGTTCCACTGCCCATCATAGTACCGTATTATTCCCTTTGGCGTGGCTAACCAATGGGCGCCACTCTTATCAAACGCAATATCCTCTACCCTGGTGTTGGTAGCCTCGCCGAGAACCGGGATAAATACCCATGTTGTGGTATATTGAAATAATCCCTCAGTAGTCCCGATACTCAAAGCGCCTGCATTATTGAATTCCGCCGTAAACACCTCTGTCAGGGGAATACCTCCTGCCATGGTGTAATGAATCCAAGAGCTGTCCGTAAAACTAAGCACGCCATTATTCGAGCTGAACCATGCTCTTCCCAATGTATCAATAGCAATATCACTGATATGTTCATCTGCCATGGATGAATTCGCCTCGGTGAACACCACCCATCCGGTATCCGTGGTATGTACTACTCCACCTGCAGTGCCAACCCAGATATGACCCTTATGATCCTCCGCCAGGGCGAATACCGTATCGTTTGGCAGAGTGGAATCTCTCGAAGTAAAATTTGTCCATATTTTCCCGTCAAATCTGACCAGACCATTGCTCTTTGTTCCAATCCACAGTGTTCCGTCGCTCGCCGCCAGCAGGGCTTGAAGATTATTCTCAGGAAGTCCTGAATTTGACGTATTATACCCATCCCAGGATTCGATAAAAGTAATGGTAATGGTATCACCTGGAACAATGGTCAGCTGCTCTTCAATAGTGAAAGGGGTAAAAGATGAATCTTTTTCCATATAAAAAATATTCAGTTTGATATTCGACGGTAGCCGGTCAAAAACAAAAAACTCTACACCGTTAATCTCGAAAATCTGATCGGGTGAAAGCTTCTTGAAAATATCAGTGCCGGGAATAAAAACATAGCCCTGCTTTTTATTGATACTGTCGGAAACGATAATCTGTATTGCACCGGTCAGCTCGAGCACCCCTTTTTCAACTGAAACGGTATCACCGAAATACTGAATACCGGTAATTAGTGTCCGCGTGCCGCCCTGCAAATGAACCGCACCGATATTGAACGTCGCAGGAAGCGAATCTTCCATAATAAAGGAATAACGACCTTCGGAGTCTGTGGTGTCAGTGACAATTTCATCAGAGGAATTAAGTACCGGATTGTAGTCTTCCGGTATAAGCGATACAATGGTTCCTTCAACAGGATTATCCATCGAATCGACCATGATGCCGGCGATAACAGCATTACCCGTGTCTGTTGTGCCCCCTGCCGTGTCGGATGGATTCACACTACAGCCGATTATAAGTGCCAGAACTATCAGTAATATTCCCAATGCTCTCATAGTGTACTATCCTTTTCATCGGCCATTTCGGCACTGGTGGGAAACAGACTGATATTCAGTTGATATACCCGTGAGCTGTGCTCATCGCGATTCACAATAGCTTTAATCCTGTCTTTGAATGCCTCTATCTCGGCCGACAGAACATTATAAGTCTCCTTCGAGATACCCATTGTCAGCCCTGAAATATGTCGTTCCGATTTTTTTAAGGTATGGAGTGCTGCCTTGGCATGATCCAGCATATTCTCAGTAAAAGAGCGCACTGCCATTGATGTAATTGTATCATCAACGGTGATAGCCTGACTAGTCTGCTCGTAAGTCCCACCGCTTTTTCTCTTAATAAATTTGAGTTTTTCCAAAAGCTCCACCGCTTTCTTTGCCTCTCTGGCTGTGATCGGCGGTGTAAGCGCTCTGGCCAGTTTTTTATAGTCACCTTTGAAATTGTACAGACATACCAATTCGCGGATAATCACCGTATACCATTTATTAAAATAGTCGAACTGGCTGCTTTTCAGCACCGATTCCTTGACTCCGCCTGCCATGGCACGAAGCACGGCATAGTGTTCCTGTTTCTCATGCGATGTCTTAGCCTGATTAAAAAGCACCAAATGCCTGAAATAGATCGCTTCTTTCTGCGAAAGCTTGAGAGCTTTACAGAATTTCTCTATTGCAGGGCTTGTGAGATTTCTCTTCCCGTCAATAACATGTTTTAAAAAGGAAGGTGAATTGATACCGGTTTTCTGGGCAAAGTAGCGGTACGAGAAGTGGCGGGAATTCCTCTTCTGCTCCTCGTAGTAGTGCTCGAGAAATTTGCGGTAATCAATAAATTCATACAGTGCTTTCATATCTATATAATATACCACCAAAAGGAGAAAAATGGCATGTATTTTTTCAGAAAATATCACAAAAATATGGTTATCATGTGTACGATATATACTATAACGCCTTGATATTTATGATAATATTATCATTTAAACGCTTATTTTTATTATAAAATGTGTACACTATCTATGTGTTTTTTTGTATATTCAGTATAATAAATGGGAGTGTTTTTGTGTGTTGGGGTATTATTCCATGGTGATCTGGAATTTATGGAATATTGGCAGTATCCTTTCTTGAGTAAAAGGCTTGAATGGGGCGAGTTGTATTAATTCATGAATATCCAGAAACGTCATACCCGCATGCTTTCAGCGGGAATCTATAAGGCTTAGAAAAGAAAGATTCCGTACTAGCCGGAATAATAAATGTCGTAAGTTATAGAAATTTATCATCTTTCAAATCTTTTCAAACATACAACGGGAGTGGTGTATGAAAAGTTCTATTATTGATATTTTCTTATTTTTATCAGTAGTTTCTTCATCTGCCCAAACAGTTTCCGATTTCTCCGGTACCGATCTTGAGGGTACCACCCACAAACTCTTTGAGTATCTCGACGCCGGTAAGTATGTGGTGATTAAATTTACCCAGACACAATGACACACCTGTCAGGAAATAACCGGTCGGCTGGTGCGTGATATACAGAAAATAACCGGGTTACCGGGAATCCGCACCATACCTTTTAATACCGACTGTTTATCAAAGGGCGTTTACTTTATACAATTAAACAGCAGCAAATACACCACATCTGTAAAATTCATTATTCCACAGTAAGGAGGGGGGGCCATACGATGCGTGATAATGGGGTTAGCACAATTGCCGCTTTTTCTCCGCTGTTGAAAAGGGTATGATGTACCGTTGATTAAACAACTCAGTGGATACTGAAAAAGCACAGGAATAACCATTGTATAATCTTAGAAATCTCCCTGCTTTTTCCCGCTGTCCTTTTTCTCATCTATTTAATAAAAATCTTTTTTGTATGCCCCGGTATAGACTATATTTTGATATACTGTTTTCCTCTATACATACCTGTTTTCGTTTTCATTTCCTCATGATCTCTGTTGAGGAGGGACATGTTTTACAGGAAAAATTATGCTTCAGGAGAGCAACAGGGTTACAGGGATAGCGAACATTACGACTATAAACACCAATAAAAGGAGTGATGGTATGCGTTTGATCAAATGTAAAGCCGGACGTATGATTTCCAGTGTACTACTTCTACTTTGCCTGATATTTTCCACGCTTTCCGCCCAGATGAATGAGTCGAAATTGTTCGAAATCGGCTGCGATATCGGGTATGTTGCACCGTATGTATGGCGGGGATTTCCGATGACAAACGGACCTTGTATACAGCCACAATTCTGGGTATCTGTCTCAGATTTCAAACTGGGTGTTTTTATCAATATGTTCGGTTCAAACAAGGACGTGGCATGGCCGAAAGTTAAAGTAAATGACGATGCAAACACGATAGAGTTTCCTCCGATTGACTCAGGAGAGTGCTCTCAGAGCTTTGGAATGATAAACGAGTTAAATTTTTACCTTGCATGGGATCGCTCTTTTTCTAAAATCTTTTCGCTTTTAGCAGGTGTTACTCTGTATGCATATGGTGAGCATATCGAGGTTGACACTGCCAAAACTAAATATATTCACCGTTACAGCATGTTCCACGAAAATGCATGGTATAGTGAATTTACCCTCAGGCCTTCATTTACAGTCGGTATCTTCAATATTTTCACCGAGCAGAATTTTGTATTAATAGCTCCTGAGCGTTCCTTTTTATATCAGGACATCGGCCCGACCGGTCTCATATGGGCTGAAAAGAAGGACTCCCGATTCGGAAACTGGCATTGTGCTTTAGGAGTAAATATAGAAAAAGAATTATCGGATGAAATCACCTGTTGTCTTCTGTTACAGGAAGAAATTGCAAACAGGAACTATTTTGAAACGCTGTACCGGGATCCCGAGTTTGTCGATCCTGAAAATCCTGAAGAAACCGTAAGTATTGTCGGCGCCTATCAACAAACGCTTAGACTGTCTACTATATACGCGCCGTTTCCCTGGTTTCATGTCTCCGCAAACTGTGGAATAGAATTCATCACAAAAGAAACTATTAGTGAAAAAACAGAAAGAAAAGGAGCCTTTATATTTGGCGGTATACATACAAGATTTTCATTTTCATGGTAAATAAATAACCGGAAATAATAAAACTAAACTAAAATTGGAATATAATCATCGAATAGAATAAGGAGTTATACTATGCAATTTTTCTGGAAAGTATCGAGAAAATTCATATTCATTATGCTCACGGTAGTGTTATCATTAACAATGTCCGTAGCTGCTCAGGAAAGTAATAATTCTTCTTCAGTAAACAGTGAAGAACTTGGTATTGAGGAAAATAACACTGAAGATGTTGCTCTTGAAGAAGATAATTTGTTTGGTGCAAGTCTCGAACTGGGATATGTTGGCCCTGATGTCTGGGCAGGATTCCAAGTTTCAAGCGGTACACGCATTCAACCTATTTTAAAATTCACTGTCTGGGATTTTGGTGTCGGTATATTCTGGAACATTTACGGTTCAGAAAGAGATCGATTGCCGAACACCCAGCCTCCGCCGGATGACTTGTATGGTAAATATGCAAAAGGGCTTGGTATGTGTGATGAGGTACAATTCTTCGTTGAATGGAGTCATGACTGGAACCTTTTTTCATTATCAAGTGATATCTGGTTGATGGCGTATACCTGGAAAAATAACCGATTCGGGCTTACTGCGAACGATAAATCAATATGCAAATGGTTCGGTAACAACACAAGTGCAGCCTTTTCAATAACCCCATCAGTTAACCTAGGCCCTTTTTCAATATATGTAATGCATTGGGTCGACATAATGGGGAGAAATCGTAAGGTGCTTGAAGACGAAGAGTGGGTTACCAAAAACCCTATCGGCGACTATTTAGGCAACTTTGGGTTTACCTACTCGGCAAATCCGGTTGAGCGATATTCACTTGAGTTAGGTGCGTATGTTGGATGGGCAAACAGAAAATTTCTGAAAGAATGGCTTGATACCGGCATAAAAGCTGTACTCAGAAACCGTAACGATCTTCCCCGTGGCATTTATCATGTCACCATGGGAGCATCCTCTTCGTATGATGTTCTCCCACAATTAGCAATTTCAGGTTTTTTTAATGTAGAATTTGTTACAAATTACTGGATACGGATAAGTGATGTTAAAACAGCAAAAGATTGTATTCCCTACGGGGGATTGAATGTATGCTATTCATTCGGTTGGTAAGATTTATCGGTAAAAAGGGAGGAAAAGAAGTCGTCCCTTCAAATGCAATAAAACAACTAGTCAGTGCATATCCAAACTGTCCTTCCGGTAGTAGTTCTCAAGAGAGATTATAAAAAAAGAGGGAAGCGTAATCGAACACTTCCCTATTATCTGTATCAAAAACCGTGATTAACGATTAATGCAGGTTTATCTTACTGTAGAATTTCCGCTTATCAGTCCTTACCTGCACCACATAGTTTCCTTTCGAAAGATTGTTATCAACATTGTATGAGATACCGCCGGATACATCCGTGTATTTATTATACCTCACCATTTTACCATCCATATTGTACACTCTGAGAATTACATTTTTATTTTCACTCAGGTTGTTAAGCTTAAAATGCAGAGTGCCATTCTTGAAAGTAAATTCAGGGCGGTTGACCTGTTGTATTGCAATCTTTTTGTTGGGGGTGATATAGTCCCACGTTATATCAGGATCCTGTGAAGTAAAGTCGACCCAGAAAAGGAATTTTGTATTGGGACTGACCGCCAGACACGAATCGCCGATTTCTTTTTGCGGATCGTCCAGTTTACTCCACCAGAGTTTGTCACTCGGCCCGCCGTCGGGATTGTCATACCCATACTGCATCCCGGACATATAAGGAAAAAATTCGGCACCCCAGACCCGGTAACCGATGTTCCAGTCCGTAGTCGGATCCGTCTCGTTCAGGAATCGCTCAAAAGTCGGAAATTGCTGACTATCGTCCAGGAATAAGATATCCTTCCTTTCAGTCGGCGGTTCCCAAGGCGGGAAAAAGTGCTTGAGCATGAGAAAGTATTGAGAGCCGTACTCTTGAACTTGAGCCCGCCACAGCTGTGCATTCCGATCCGTTACCTTCCTCCCGAGGCCATCATTCTCTTCAGGATAATACCACTCTATATCGACACCATACCCTATTACACACGGATGGTGGCTGTGGTCATCCATTCCTTCAACTATGTGACTCATAACAGATTCTTCGTACGGTTCAGTCTGCAGGATTACCTTTACGCCGTGATCATCAAAATAGTCCAGATAATCCTCAGTGGTATAGTAATCAAAAGTACTGTAAATCCAGATAATAGACGGAATAACTACCCTGTCCTTTTTATAAAACCGTAACGCCATTAATTCAGATGTTTCCGTAAGCCATTTTGCGGACGGCATCGGCCAGAAACCGTATTCACTGCATCGCAGTCCTGCATACAGGGTATCTGCGGAGAAACAGTTAACTGTGAACATTAAAGTGATGATGAAACTGAATGCTGCAATAGTTATTTTCCTGCGCATTGTACAACTCCCTCTCTGAGATTTCGATTAAAATGATTTTCCTGTAATTTATATTATGTATAGACCAAAATACAATCGAAGTATATTGTTGCCCTCTAAATAATATAGTCAAAATATCTTTAAACGGCATGGTATTTTCCACGGCTGACACATTTTCCGTAGACCAATTCTGACTGTTGGCGTACTGTTTTTACCAATCCGCCCCACGCTGCACCTCTCGAAAACAGGGGGAAAAGCGTGAACACGTCCCAATCCGTCATCCGAGTGTGTACTAAAAAAACGCTCTT
The DNA here is from genome assembly GCA_964543525.1 of uncultured Fibrobacterota bacterium. Classification (GTDB taxonomy): domain Bacteria; phylum Fibrobacterota; class Chitinivibrionia; order Chitinivibrionales; family JANQEN01; genus CBDVBE01. The sequence goes on from CAZIYW010000075.1 coordinate 21,340, forward strand.
ATGTGGAACCCCCCGGATCTATCCCGTATATTTAAGCGAGAAATTGTCCTATTTACCGGTGATTAACAACCGGTATTGCTTCCTGGTATGTCCCGGCCGTCATACGGCAGATATAATTGCCTGCTGCAAGCTCTTTATACCTGTCAAGTGCCAGAATAAACCTGCCGGTACTCACCGTGCCGTTGACCAGGGTTTTAACCAGTTTACCCGTAAGGCTATATAATTCTATGCGCACCTGTTTCCCGGTATACCACGCGGGTATCCGGTAGATAATCCTGGAGGCACGGCAGGTGATTCCGAAGGTATGGATTATCCCACCATCGGTTACATAAATTCCGGTATTAGTGGTTTTCGTAAGTTTGCACGGGACCCGGAGTGGCGATTCAGTATCCGGATCGTCATGGACAATTAAGACAGTATCATAATAGTCACCGTCATCAAGCCCCGTACCGGTAAAAGTGATTTTCAGATCAATAGCACCCGTGGCATTAACAACGCCTTCAGTGGGTTCAACGGAAAGCCAGTGTTCCTCTCTTTGACTGTTTGACTGACCCGGATTCAGTGCGTTTATTGTACCTGATGTTCCCGTTGTCCAGTCTTCCCTGCTGTCCGTATCTTCATTTCCCGTTCGATAGATATACGCCTCACCGTTGGCAACGCCTTCACCGTCCCAGGCGGTACCCGCCGGCGGTTGATCAGTGTTTCCGGCGGTCCTGACAAAATCCACCCCGTTCCCGTTTGCATCACACAGGGCAATTGAAAGCTCGGTGCTCTCTTCCCAGGGAAGACTGCCGAGATAGAATTCCGAACCCTGAGCATCATTGAGAACAATGGTTGAACCCGAGGTAAAAACATAGCCGTCCTTAAAGGTATATTCCCCGGCTCCCCGTTCGCTGTCGTTCCACTTGACAGACCAGCCGGTCATATCCTGATCAGGTCCCCTGTTCCACATTTCAAAGCCGTCATCCGGTTCTGAATAACCGATATATATTTCATTAATCATCACCGCCCCAACACCTCCGACTGCAGCGGAGAATGAAAGACTCCCTTCACCGTCATTGGTAATTTTCAGAATCTTTTCTTCGGTTGCAGTATTGTTATCCAGCTCTGAAGATATAGCATTTGTTTCACAGACTATATGCGGTTTCTTTTTAATGGTAAAGGTCTCATCGCTCTCATCGACCAGGTCATCCGCTTTAATCCGGATTTTATAATTCGAGCCCGCGTCAATATTCTCAGGTATTTCCCATGAGTACTCACCGTCATTTTCAGTATTTTCAACAATTGTTTCCACCGTTGTAGTACCCTTCATGAGATAAATGGATACCGCCTTATCGGAGTTGGAGGTCCAGGTTATATCAAGCACGGTTGAAACCATATATCCGCCGCCACCGTTGGGTGAATCAAGCCCCAGCATCTCCTCCGTGATATCTTTCCAGAAACACTGGTTGTTCGGTGCCGCGTCGTTTCGGGTATAGCCGTAAAGCTTTGCGGGATTCAAAGAAGCATTGTTACTGGTCACCGACTGCCCGAATTCCATACCGTCGATAACACAATCCTTGATAATATTGTACCAGGCATACTCCGATTGATTCGCCGCAAGCTGAACATTATTACCGGAACAGAAGAAGTAACCGTCCGCACTTCTTATCACCGCACCAATCATCGGCTCAGCATGAAGATAGCAGGAGTTCCAGTGCATGATTTTATGGTGAAACTGGCCGACCAGGGTTTCAATATAGGAGGGACGAAGGTATTCATCGTTATACATAACCGCAAATTTACTGGGCTCCGTGCCGTGTCCGATACGGGCCCACATTTTCAGGTTTTTACAGGACAGCCAGTTTTTTATAGCCGTCAGGGTTGCCTCCTGGTAATGCAGCTTGACAACCTTCAGTCCCGCATTTGTCAATAATGTATAGGCTTCATCTACTTTCTGATGAGACAGGTAAAAGGTGTTGTAATCCACGGCAGCGGAAAGAACCACATCAATGCTCTCATCGGGGCAGGTCGGGCAGACCCGCTCCGCATCCTCATCTTCGGGTGGGATATAATCTTCGGTTACCGTTATCGTCCCGTCCCGCTCAACATCAAGCCTGAATATCTTGGCGGAAAAGATATCTTTCCGATACAGGATGACTTCATAGTACGCCACGCCCTGATGGCGATCGGGAAAAACAAACACCCCGGCTTTGTAATAAGGAACTTTTGTTTTGTCAAGATTTAATGCGCTGGTTACAACCGCTTCTACCGTCTCTTCCGACACCCGTGCCGGTGTATCGGATTTGTAGTGAATAGTAAAAGTAATTTCTCCGGCTGATAATGAAAGAACAACAACAAGCAGACACAGAATACCTGTGGGAAGCCTTTTCTTCACAGTCTCTCCTCTCCCTCTGAATAAATATTAAATTACTGTATTTAGTTCCCCACCAGATATGATTAATAATATATCACTGTTTTTGTGATTTTTCCAAATAAAAAACCTGCATCATATGGTATGCTGTGTTTGTAATCAGGGACGGAGATAATAAATCAACTTATCACTTTTTCTATCCCTCTCTTTTTCATTATTGTCGTATCCATATCTCAGGTGTTATTATGTCACAATCACTTCCAGCCATGCAGGAGAATGCTCTCCGTGCTGCTGATGCGTTCTGCCGAAGGTACATACCGCCACCGAAGAAAAAGCAGCGGCAGACACTGCGGATAAAACAGTCCGGCTCGAATTAGATACCTCATATCGGAAAAAATGTCGTATGACTTGGGCCGTATTAATAAAGGCAGTCTTCGAGGCAGATCCGCTGAAATGTCCTAAATGCGGAGGTACCATAAAGATTATCTCCCCCATTGAGGAAGACGATGTCATTCGGAAAATCCTGAAACACTGTAATCTCCGGAAGGACTCTGCGCCAGGACCACCACCACTCGAAAAAACTCCCCGTAAAGAAGATTGTGGGCCACAGTGTGATTACAGTTTCTTCGATGATACCGTTTATTGTGATATGATATAGCAAGAGCTTAAAAGTACCCTGCGTGAGTTTTGTCCTCCGCTAATGATTTTTCGTTTTTTCCCCCGATAAATCTGTATATTCTTAAGTTTTTTCAAAAAGACACACCTCGACTTTTAACAGATTACTGTATTGTGAGCGTTTTTCTTGCCCCATTCAAGTGGTAAGTTTATATTAGTTCAGAAAAAGCAAATACCTATTAGTTTATCGGGGCAAAAATAACGGTTTTGTTTACAAAGGCAAAAGGTTTCCATTTTATACAGCACCATTTGAACGTTGAATCCTGAACCGGTAGACGCTTACCATTTTATCCACCACGCGCAATAAGCTGTCTTTTATACCGGTTTGCCTGTTTCAAAAAAAGCAAAAGGTAATACAACCATGCCGTCAGCAGCCTATACGGAATACACCAACCTTATGAAACGCGGAGCCTTCAGGGACGCGGCTGTTCTTGCCGAGCGCCGCTCGATCGAGCCGGGAGAGAACTGTGGCTTCTGGCTGACACAGCAGTCACGCGCGTTAATGCGGGCGCGACAGTTCAAAAAGGCCTATACATGCGCCAATCGGGCGGTTCATGCTGCGCCCGGGAACAGTTATGCGCAGCTTGCACGGGCGGACGCACTGGTAAAACTTCGGAAATACAGAGACGCCCTGGATGATTTCACCGGATTAATACATGATCCGAAGGTCGGGATACGCG
>CAZIYW010000076.1:0-19928 GCA_964543525.1 uncultured Fibrobacterota bacterium
CGATTTTAAAACCACAATAGGTAGTGGTTACTGGAGTCAACTGCATACCCATGATAGTTAAAATGAGACATTTTTGTCTTATGTTTCAAAACAAAATATTTTTTGTTGAAAATTGAAAATTAATACAGCGGTAAAGAACTCCTTGTGCATGTAACTTTAAAACTCTTTTTAAAAACCTTTAAACACTTTTTTCAAATAATTATTGAAATTTCATTAAAGTTGTAATAAATTTATAACATAATATCAATTTCGTTATATAGATATTATTAAATAGGTAATTTTTAAACCCTAATAACATCAGGAGGAAGAGGTGAAAGTCATAAAACTTTCCATAATATCTATCCTATCTGTTTACTTAATCGCTCTTTTTGCAGAAACAGACAGCGTTGTACTTCAGAACGGCCTGAATGAATATAACGGTTGTATAGATGCATGGCTTCATGACGGCTATTATAGCAGCAGTAACGACAACATGAATCACGGTGACGACGACGAATTGATTGTGTATTACGGAAATGACGGGAGTCGCTGATGCGAATCCCGGGCCCGGGTGGTCATACAATTTGATATTCCAGCCTCGGTTATTCCTTCAAACGCAGTAATTACAAAAGCGACACTGTCACTATACGCCCACGCCAAATACAAATCAAACTGGAACAATGATAAAAAATATGTCTATCAGATTACCGAGAGCTGGGATGAGAGTACGGTTACATATAGGAATAAACCCAGTTACAACAATCAAAGCATAGCGAGCAATGACAATACGTCAACAGGAGTCTGGGAATCATATGATGTAACCGAGGCAATTAAAGATATTGTTGAGAACAATGCATATAATTACGGATTCCTGGTAAAGTTACAGGAGCGGTCCTACCGGGGAGTAAAATTCAGATCATCAGAATCCGGTGAGATTACCGAGCGGCCAAAACTCACAATCACCTATGAAACGACGGATACTGAAGAACCTGTTGTTAAGGTCAAAACACCGAATGGTGGTGAAGTATGGCAGGAAGGAGCCACAAAAAATATTACCTGGGAGGCAACCGATAATGCAGCGGTGGTTTCAGCATCACTTTATTACAGCGCCGATGCCGGGGCAAGCTGGACGATGATAGGGGATATTTCCGGAAATCCGGGCTCCTATACCTGGACAGTTCCGAATGATGTTTCTACAAGCTGTAAAATCAAAGTGGAAGCTGAAGATGCTGCCGGGAATAAAGGAAGCGATGAATCAGATAGTGAGTTCACCATTTCCCCGATGACCGGTATCAATACAAATAGTTATAAAATCCTGCCGCACGCAAATTACACAATTACCGTAATAAACGTTCAGGGGAGGGAGATTACTACTTTTACATCCAATACTATCGGGAATATCAACAGAAAATTATCCTCAGGAGTACATATAATCCATATTTCAACTCCCGGGGAAAAAATTGTAAAAAAATATTCGTTAATTAAATAATACAGTCTGATTTCAGTGACCATATAAAAACCCGTTACCATGTAACGGTTTTTTTACGAAATCTGTAAAAACTTTTCCACATGAGCGTAAAGAAATATCATTTTATCGTGCAAATATCATAAAAAAAACATCTGCTATTGAAAACAATATTTTTGAACATTGAAATATATCTTTAAAGTATTGATATTATTATAATTACATTTTGTTCTTCAATTTAATTTAATCGCTAACATACTATCGCGTTTTACACTACATAACCAAGAATTTCTTCATTCTTCTACTTTTTTCTTAAAATAATGTTGAAATAATACGTTTTTTGTAATAAATTAATAATAATTGGGAGTATTTAAACAAAGTGAGTGGAGTGTTGTGAAAGCAGGTGTGCTTTCTTCAACACAAAATTAAGCTTATTAATTAGATAAAGCTCCTTAATGGTCAAAGTACGAGGGGACGTACTAAAACACGGTACGGAGAGGTATAAAGACCGAGATTTATGTACTTTTGTCTTTATTAAGGACGGCGGGATGTTTATAAGGGTCAGATACAGAAAGTGCTGATGTAGCAGCTTCTCTCCAGCCCGGGAGGCTGAGTATATACATCCCCAGGGTATACGTTCGTTAAACCCGTATCATTCCCTTTTTAACCATCCTATATTTGATTTTACTATTACCGATAACTTTAACCGTATATTTACATATTTACAAAAAGGAAATGTCTGATATGATATTTTTATATACACAATTTTTCACATTTTTAAAAGGGAGGGTACAGTGAAAGTCCTGAAACTTTCCATCTCGTGTATCTTGTTTTTAACTCTGTTTGCCGGGGCCCAGGTATTCGATATTGTCCTGCAGAACGGAGATGATTACACCGGTTGTGAGGATTCATATATCTACAGCCGGAGTTCAAGCTCCAATTACGGCGGCAAAGATGTTCTTTCCATGCTGTATGAAAAGTGTTCCAGTTGAAGCGGCACGGTATATTATCATGCCCGGGTGGCAATAAAATTCGACCTTTCAACAATCCCTGAAAACGCTGTTATAAAAAAGGCTACTCTGTCACTATATGCGTATGACAGAAATGTGGGAACTCAGTATCTCAATAACGGCCCGAAAAAACTGTATCAGTTCACCTCCAGCTGGGAGGAATCGGATATAACCTACAGAAATGTGCCCGATATCTCCAGCACCGCACTGGCGTCAAACAATAATTCTCAACTGAAAAAATGGGAAGACTTTGATGTTACGGACTATGTAAAAGGCGTTATTGAGAATGGTGAAAACAATTACGGTTTCCTGTTGCGCCACAGTTCAAGCAGTTATGGTGTTAAATACCGTTCTTCCGAATATTCCGAAACAGAATACCGGCCTAAACTGGCGGTAACCTACGAAGTTATTGATGAGGAACCTCCTGAAATAACCGTTACCTCACCAAACGGCGGTGAAGAGTTCAAAGAAGGTGCAATGGTGAATATAACGTGGACTGCTCAGGATAATGTCGCGGTTGTATCCTGTAAAGTATCATATTGCACAGATGGCCGGCCGAACTGGATTCTTATAGAAGAAATTAACGGTAATCCCGGTACTTTGGCCTGGACCGTTCCGAATACCTTTTCCAAAAAATGTAAAATTCATGTTGAGGTTTCGGATGCTGCCGGTAATGTCGGTGTTGATGAATCTGATTTGACCTTTACCATTGATCCCATGACCGGTATCATTCCGGATGTTACAAAAATAACGCCTGATCAGATTTACACAGTAACGGTAACCAGTGTGCAGGGAAGAGAGATTGCGAAATTCAAGACAAATAATCCAAATACAATCCGGAAAACTCTTCCTTCCGGTTTGAATATCGTTCAGATCAAATCGGCGGATAAAAAAGTGACGAAAAAGACTTACGTAATAAAGTAAAATAAACCGGTATCGAACGGTATCGGAAAAACCGTTATAAGCGCCTCAACGACACAAGAGGCAATATCAAACAGCAGCGCCGCTTAAATTCGGTAATACTCCGGATAGGAACCACGCGGACTGACCGGAGGGGTGGAGGGATAAATTTCCGTAAAGACCGGATTTTACTACTATAAAATCTGAACCTTATCTTTCCACCCGCTGCTGATCAGTACTGTGCCGCTGCTGTCAACTACCACACATTCAAGCAGGGGGCGCTTTTCAACAAAAGTGAGTATTTCTTCACCGGATAAACAGAAAAGGCCGGTGCTGAGCACATCTGCTATTATTGGATCCATGCACCAGATAGTCAGGCTTTGATTTTCGCCACAACTATACCCGGTGTGGGGGTTGAAAATATGGTGATACCGCTTACCGTCCTTAATCCAGTACCGCTCATAATCTCCGCTTGTGACAACACTGCCGCTGTCCAGGCGGAATGCCCCCATAATAGCGTTTTCTTTACGGGGGTGCTTTATACCGACACGCCAAGGCTCGCCGTCGGGTCTTCCCCCCTTCCCGATAATATCGCCTCCGGCAACGATAAGATAGTCGGTGTATCCCAGCGCATCAAGCTGTCGGGCCATTTCCCGCAGTGAAAAGCCTTTGGCGATACCTCCCACATCAATAACAACATCATCGTCCTGAAAATGAATGGTCCGTTCCAGTGTGTCGATCTTAACATCTCTGTAATCAACACGCTGCAGCGCCCTGATAATAGCTGCAGACTCCGGAATGACCTCTTTAACAGTATCCTTTTCACCAAAGCCCCAGAGTTCCTTGACCGGTAATATCGTTATATCGAACATACCGTCAAGAGTGTCTCCATAGCGTAACCCGGTTGAAATCATTTCAGTGAGTATTGGCGACAAGATGCGGGAAGAATCTTCTTTACGGTTAACCGCCAAAACTTCGGATCCGCCACAGGTCTGGGAGAATCTTACTTCAAAATCTTCAAGCAGTGAATCGATGGCCTGCCAGGTTTCGGTAATTCGTTTTCCCTTATCCGCATTTTCCCGTCCGGACACTACTACCGTTACTTCGACAACAGTATCCATGCGAAAGAACGTATGTTTGGCCTTGAACACCGCATCGTGCTTTTGACAGGCAAGAAAAATACACACGGCAAATAATATGAAATATCTTTTTTCCATTTTCCTTCCCGATGTATGGTGTCATGGAACCGAGAGAATTACTGCACGGTGACAGGCAGTAAAGTGTTATAAAATAATTAGTTCGTGGTAACTATAGCCAACCTTTAACTCCGCTTGCCGTTGCACCCCTTAAATCCAACGAAGGAGAGCTTTTATTGATGGGATACTATAACAAAATCAAATTTTATACGTCCCATTCGGCTGTGCACTGAGCAGTACGACATATTCACTGTATCACCTGGCGAAAGTAGGAATTTGGAAGGCGTAACTGACAATCGATCATACGAACTATTCAATACCGGCAGACGGAAATGTGTAATGGGTGCAACAAAAAAGGGGTAACACTGTTACCCCTTCCTATACAGACGTATATCATGATTTTCTCTAAAAAACGATCTTTCCTGCAAAGTCAATCACATGTGCTTTCAGCTTGCTTTCCTTATCCAGCATCTCGAATATTGCTCCCGCCATTCCCTCCTCGGTGAGCTGAGTAATAAGGAGCTCATATTCAACTGATAATGAAAAGTATTTCCCGATAGGGAACACCAGATCGCTGTAGAAAGCCATATTGCTTTCGATCGGTATGTAATCAGAGGTTACATAATCGCCGAGATCTTCTGTAGTATTCTTCTCCATACCGTATCCCACTACGATATTAAAGAAATCGACAGGTTTAGAGATTGCATTGACCCAGAAACCGAGACTCTTTCTTTTATCACCCTTACTGCCGCTGCCTGCAATAGAGAAGACATTGCTGTTATTCAGATTCTGTCCCATAGCGAACTCACCCTTTAAAGCAAACAGCGCATGAATAGGCAGGTTTACATCAGCAGCAAATCCCCAGGTTGCCACATCTCTTTCATCATTAAACATACCGTACAATCCACTGGCACCAATAGCATAGCCGTCAAGAAAACCGACAAAAAGACGCCCCTGAAACTGCGGTACTTCTGCCAGGTTATCGGCGCCGGGACCGGCGTCACCTTCTTTGGCCCCTTCAGCAACACAGACATCAATACCCGGCTTTACTCCCTCAAGTGGAATAGTATAGCCCAGGCGAAGCTGCGGTCTGCGAAATCCATAGTTACCGGTGTACCACATGTTTGCGTTGGTATTATTGGTGGTAGGATTGAGTGGTGAGAAAACATCCCACTGCTGACCGACACGGATATCAAGACCTTCAACAGGTATACACTGCGCATAAGCCTGGCGCAATCTCGGATTCGTGTTGAAATTATTCTTGTTGCTGAAAAAATCGACTTCAACGGTACCACCTACCTTGACTCCCTTAACCTCGGCAGTTCCTTTCAGACCGACACGGGAATGTTGAGCTGTAAAACTCAGATACGGTACCTCTTCCTCTTCAAGACCGGTAGCGCTTGCCGGAGACACGATTGTATTGCTGTCAAATGACACGGTGGAATTTGAAGAATAAATCATATCCCCCTTGAGGAAGCCGTAGGGCTCCAGCTTAGGCCTGGCAAACGATTTGGCAGGAGCAGACTCCGTAACTGCCGGAGCAGCCGTTTCTGCCTTTACCTCTTTGGCCTCTTCTGCGATAACAACACATAAAAAACCCGATGCAATGAGAAGAATAAGTAGCTTTTTCAAGCCAACCCCCTTTTTTAGATTTTAAAGAAAAGAACTCGTTAAAAAGTTAACAGGAAATGTTACTGAATAACATAATATTTCGCAATTACGATGTAAACGAAAATTGTTACTATATCCAACTTTTTACATACGGTCAAATCGAGTAGGAGATGAGGGAGGGCTCTAAGGCTCTACCTCATCGACCTCTCACACCACCCGTTGGTATACGGCGGTTTCTCCTTAAAGAACAGTGCCATGCATGGCGCACAAAAACAGGGAGACTATTAAAGCTCTCCCTGTTCCATCATTTCCTGTAAACCACCTGAAAAAGCGGGTTAATTCAGTACTGCACCGGGGGTATTAAAATTTGGCCATAAAGAAAAGTTCAGGCCGCAGTCGGAGTTCGGAGGTATCATCTTCACTGTTGCCAAAACTCCAGATTCTCACACGAGGCATCAATGTCAGTGATTTAATAGGAATCGCATATTTCAGATCAAAATGGATTAGGTGGTAATTAATCACCGGATCCGCTTCACGATCTTTTGTCAGGCCAAAATTAAAAATTACAATACCTTTACCAAAACCGGGCTTGACTGTAACTGCTGCATTAGCAAGCATGCCTAACGGTGCGTTAAAATCTCCGGACATTACCGCATCATTCTTGTAACCGCCAATTGCATAGCCAAGATTTACACCAAGTTGCTTAATCGGATTGATACCGATATCCATACCGCCGCACAATGTATGGTTCGCATCCTCTTTGTCGGCGGAGCGGTACTTGTTGGTCATCATGTGAAGTACCGGCAGGAATGAGATTTTCTTTTCAAGAATGTTGATGGGTACCTGCCATACGAATCTGAGTTGATCATTTTTAAGAGCGTTCGAGATATAATCCTTACCCGCATCAGTGGCAATAGCAGAGATGAAATTAAGTCCAATAGATGCCGCATCATCATTAAGGAATTGAAATCCAAAATTCAATCCTGTCTGTGAATTGTTCATATAGACTTTCCAGGAGGTAATACCGGCTTCACAGCAGTCCTTATTTGCCATATACCCATGCTGCTCGGTATACGCAAGATTCAGTACGGTATTTGCCATGACAGGAATGATACCGAAACTGATTGAGAATACCGGGACTTTCCACTTGAAATACATCTCTGGTATGGAAAGTATTCTGTAATTATAGTTAGTTGTATCTTTAAAAAACATTTTTGTAAGATTATCACTTACCTTATCTGTCGCATAGCCGGAAGGATTAGACAGGCGCATACCGAAACAGATATTCTCATTAACCTTCGCTTTAACCTTAAAATTCCAGGCATAATTATTTGTATAATCGCCTGTGGCGGGCAACTCTTCACCTTCAGGATCCTTTTTCTTGACATAGTGTACCCGGAGTCGGAACTGTACATCACCGCCAATGGTGATGTCGGGTTTTGCCTTATCAGCCTTCTGCATGGGTGCGGCCGGTTTCTTTTCCGTCTCAGCCGCAAAGGAACTAGTGACAAGTGCACAAACCATCACCAGATCGGTTAAAAGAATATGTATTTTACGCATAAAACCTCCTTGAGAGATTAATTTGGTAACAGATACAGGATAAAAAGCATACTTTTCTCACTTTTCATTTTGATTCTCTATCAAGTATTTTACCCAGTATATTTCTTATTCGTATATGCAAATCAATAAATTCCTTTGACTGCCGCTGCCGCGGCCGCGGCAGATCAACAGTAATTTCTTGCTCAATACTCCCCGGACTGTCACGCATGATATAAATTCGTGTCGCGAGAAATACTGCTTCATCGATATTATGCGTAACAAAAATGATTGTTTTTTTTTCGCGCTCCCAGATTGTAAGCAGCTCTTCCTGCAGACGGTGCCGGGTTCGTTCATCAAGCGCCCCGAACGGCTCATCCATAAGCAGCATTTTTGGATTATAGGCCAGGGCCCGGGCTATTGCCGCGCGCTGCTGCATGCCGCCTGACAGTTCATAGGGGTAGGCCTTTTCAAATCCGGCAAGTCCCACAAGCTCAATTAATTCCCGTACTTTTTCATACCGTATATTCTTATCCATTCCCTTCAGCGCCAGACTGAAAGAGATATTATCAATTACGTTGCACCAGGGAAACAGGGAATATTGCTGAAACACCAGGGTGGCGTCAGGATTAATATCAGTTATGCGCTTCCCAGCCATCAGCGCCCGTCCGGCGGTGGGCTGCTCCAGTCCGGCAATAAGCCGCAGCAGGGTTGTCTTGCCGCACCCTGTTGATCCGACAATACAGATACATTCACCCTCCTCGCATACCATGGAAATATGTTTCAGTGCGACGACCGGTTCCTGTTTTCCGCCCGAATACACTTTGTCAATATTGTCGAGTGAGAGAAAAGCCATCACCGCTCCTTCGCCTGCCAGGTTGAAGTACGATCTTCAACGAGTTTCACCCCGTAACTCAAGAGTGCGCCGATGGCACCGATAAGAATGATACTCGTAATCATAATATCCATATCCGCGAGTTCGTAGGAATAGATTATCAGGTAGCCCAGACCGGCCTCACTGCCCGGCAGCATCTCCGCCGCAACAATAACCAACCAGGCAGTACCGAGTCCTATGCGTAAACCGGTTAAAACGGACGGCAGCGCTGAGGGGAGTATCACTTTGCGAAAAAGCCTTTTTTTATCGCAACCGAGGAGTCGTGCTGATTCGATATAGATATTTTTCACCGATATAACACCGTGGACAGTATTTATAAATATCGGGAAGAAGCCGCCGTAAAAGATTACAAAGAGCATTCCGATCTGGATATCACCAAAAATAGTCCGGGTATAATGGGCGCCGAATATATCTGCGACCGTATAGGTTTTAAAAACCACCATAGCGAGGGGAATCCAGGCGATCGGGCAGATCGGCCGCAAAAACTCAATTATCGGATTTACAACAGAATAAAGCGCCGCAATCCTTCCCGTAAGTAAACCAAGCGGCACCCCGATACAAACCGCAATAGTGAAGCCCATAAGAACACGAATACCGCTTGCGCTGATATGATGTATATAATGGCCCGTGCTTAACAGATCATTAAAAGGATGCAGGAGACGGTTAAGAACCGCTCCCACAGACGGGATCAGTGCAGGATTATCAACAGCCCGCGCAATCAGCTCCCATATAACAAGTATGAACGCCGGAAGAATCAATCCCAGTAATAAACGTTTCCGCATCGGCTAGTATCTCCTGGTGATACCTTTTGCTTTGAGTTCCTTAGCAGCTTTTTCAAGCAGTGAAAAGTCAAAAAGAATCGGATCAACAGCAGCGCCTTTCTTATCCTTCAGTTTACCTTTAAGCTTTCCCATTTCCTGCATGGTATCGATCCAGACATACATCTTCTTTTTCCAGTCATCACTCGGCACAGTAGTGTAACCCGAAGTGGGTATCGATGCTTTCTCAACTGCAATCGAGGTACCAAGCCACTTGGAAGCATCTTTGACCGCAACTTCATCCTGAAACTCATTCATATAATTTGTTGCCAGAATAACCAGTTTCAGCAATTCTTTAATCACCTCGGATTTTTCTTTCAAGGCTTTTGTATTCGCAGCAATACCGCAACAGGGATGGTCTTTCCAGATACCGGGAGGAAGGTCATTTAAATCAGCTACTATTTTACCCAACCCTTTACTTTCTGCAATGGCGCATGATGGATTATTTGCAACATACGCATCTATGGTACCATTTTTTAAACCCGGATTAAGATTCTGCAGTCCCTTCATATTTACCATTAATACTTTTACATCTTTCTTTGAAGCATCACCGGTATATGAAATACCTTCCGCCTTGAGAGCGCTTTCAAAGATAAGCTTTGCTACAGCAACAGGTTTTTTATACCCAACCTTTACCGGTTTTTTCTGCTCTTTTACCCACGCGACAAAGGATTTCCAGGAATCGACTTTACTGTCAGGAGGTACAACGAGCATGTCGCCTTTTGTATGAAGAGGCGATACAATTTTCATGGGAGAACCTTTATCCACAAAAAAAGCAAATGCCGCAACACCGCCAAAACCAACTTCAAAATGTCCCTGCGACATCATGGTGGGAATCTTGGACCCACCGCCGGCTTTAAAAATCTCAACATCGGCGATTTTCTTCTTCCCTTTATACATTTCATAATGTTTTTTGGATTCCACCTCTTTCATGTACACACCGCAATCTCTTTTCGTACGCTCTGCCTCCATGCAGGCAACATATAAAGCTGTCTGATGATCATGACCAGCATAACCGACTTTAAGCGCCGGTAGTTTCGGAGCAGAAAAACTACTCACCACAAACATCAGAACAAGAATCATACAAAGAAACTTTCTCATTATTCCTCCCATCTTGAAAGTGTTGATATGATTGATTCCTGTAAAATGCAACCATACATTTTCAGGCGACTGTAATTAGAATAAATGACATTAAGAATTACTTAATAATGAGAACCGAGTGGCAAATTAAAACATCATAATATTTGATAATACTTGTGTTATACCTTGTAAATACATTAAATCAAAAAAATGACGGTTAATTTTAGTATTTCTCATTTTGAAATAAATAAAAATGATATAATTTTTATTTTTAGTCTCACTCACGATTTTTATCACTTTTTTTATTACTAAAATAATGTTTTTTTTCAAATAAATGCAAATTTTGCTTTGTTTTTTTTAACAATATTTAACTATAATTCCATTTTTTATATATTTTGTGAAATTTTGTGTATTTTCTACCAAATTATAGCAATTCGTTCCTTAATTTTGACATTATTTATCATTATCATAAACAGATAATGATTTCGCAACCCGTCTTAAATCGATAAGAACAGCAATTGGAATTTACCAGGTGAATTCAGGGTGTATTTAAAGATCTATAAAAAACAGAATCCTATCATAATACTTTCTGCTTTTTCGGGACATCTCGTGAAGCAAGTATTGCAGCGCCAAGAGCGCCGGTAATTTGAGGATTTGCAGGGATTTTTATATCAGTTATGCCTGTTTCATGTTTGAGAGCATCGAGAACACCCGGATTTCGCGCCACTCCGCCGGTAAATACAATATCCTCCCTCAAACCGACTTTACCGGCCATACTCAGTGTTCTTCGTGCAACTGAGCGAAAGACTCCCCGAAGAATTATTTCGCGGGATACACCCTTATGAAGCAACCCTATTATTTCTGACTCAGCAAAAACAGCGCACATGGAGGATATTTCGCAACTTTCTGTGGTTGTCAATGCAGCTTTGCCGGTGTTTTCAAGTGAAATATCTAAGGTATGGGCAACCATTTCAATAAATTTGCCGGTACCGGCAGCACACCGGTCATTCATGACAAAATTGAGCACTTTGCCGTTATCATCAACCTGTACCATCTTGGAATCCTGGCCACCGATATCAATTATGGTGTGTACTGCGGGAAACAGGTATGACACTCCTGCCGCGTGACACAGAATTTCTGAAACCACGCGATGAGCTCCTTCGAAATAGTTGCGGCCATACCCGGTTGCAAGAACCATATCTACACCTGCGACATCCACACCCACAGATCGAATAACAGACTCAAATGCATTCTTTGCATTCTCTTTTGGAAACGCACCGGTATCAGTGACCAACGATTCAACCATCTGAGCACCATCGTAGAGAACAATATCTATCGACCTTGCACCAATATCAACACCACATGTGAGCATGAAATAATTTCCTTTGCGTTCTATTTCTTCAAATCAGGCTTTGAGAATTAGATAGGGCAACGTAAAGAATTGTAAATATAATTTAATCTAACCTTAAAACGAACCAAAACCTTCTTTACCCTGAGAATTGATTTTTCTTTGAAATTCATCCTTTTTATAACCATATTGAAAATTAGTTCCGAAATTCTATATTTTGCACTACATTTCATAAAATAGCCATTATTTTATTTATTTTTTTATCACAATTAAACAAAATATTAATACTAATATGATTTTGTCCTATTTTTTTTCACATTATTTTATATTTTTTTAAATTTTTACCAACTTACTTGAAAATCTACAGTATATTTAACAATAATTACGGATATGTTATACAACTTTTATACTTTATTTACGATTTTTTAATACCCGATTCTGAATGTTGGATAGTGTTTACACTTTAAAGAAAGGAGCGCTGTCATGTCTCAAGATTTACGTCAATTATGGAGTAATCTCGGCCTAAACCTGGAACTCCATGATGAATTAATGGCAAATACCTCACGATTACACGAGCGCACCCACCTTTCGCAACATAGCAGGCCTGCCAGAATGGACTATTTTGATCATGCACTGCATGCAAGCCACGGGGAGCGATGCGCCGAGATAGTTGATTATAGAAAAAAGGGAGGTAAATCCACAGGTACGTTTTGCATATATGTTCCCGACGAAATTGCTCTCGCAGCCGACGTATTGCCCATACCGCTCTGCGGCGGTTCAGGCTGGTCTGTCGATTATGCCGACAAGATGTTTCCCCGTGATATCTGTCCGCTGGTACGCTCAACCTTTGGTATGGCTTTCAGCGGTACATGACCCTATAAAACCTTGAAAGATTTCGCAGTTGGCGAAACAACTTGTGATGCAAAGAAAAAAGCATGGGATATCCTGGGATTTAACGTAATGGAAGTTCCTCAGAAAAAGAATCCTCTTGATAAAGAGTTGTGGCTGAAAGAGATATATACATTTAAAGAGAATGTTGAAGCCCTTTCCGGCACTAAAGTAACGGTGGAACGGTTGAAAGAATCAATCAAGCTTGTCAATAAGAAACGCCGGGTTATGCAGCAAATCAATGAGTTCAGAAGGCTTGAAAATCCGCCGATTTCCGGACTCGATACCCTCCTCATTGCGCAGATATCACTGAACCAGGATATCAATAAATTTATTGCCGGTTGCGAGGCACTCATCGGGGAGCTGCAGGAGCGAGCAGATAAAGGAATTTCAGCCTATGATAACGATGGGCCACGGATTATGATGGCGGGGACACCTTCACCTATGGGCAATGCCAAAGTCCATTATGTTGTTGAATCCTCGGGGATGCAGATTGTGGCTGATGAATCATGTACCGGGCTGCGCTATTTCCGGGATCTCGTTGATGAAACACCCGAGGACCTTGACGGTATGATTGCGGCAATTGCGGATCGTTATTTTAAAATAGACTGCCCGTGCTTCTCACCAAACAAGGAGCGTATTGACAATATTCTCGCAACGGTAAAAGAATACTCGGTACAGGGTGTTGTACAGAATATTCTGCAGTACTGCCATGGATTTAATATCGAAGCGAAAGCAATTGAAAATGTACTCAATGAAATCAACATGCCTTCGCTGAAAATCGTAACCGATTACTCCGATGAAGATATCGAGCAATTACGGGTAAGGACTGAATCATTCGCTGAGGTTATGGCTGCTGAAGCACCGGCAGCGGTATAACGCAAACTGCCACATTCAGTATGAATGCGGCCGTCCCCTATTTATAATCTGATATTTTTGCTACCACCTGGCTTCATACCCGAATTTTTCCATGACCGCCTTTGCCTGTAATTTCCATTCGTCAATAAGCATGCCCATCAGTTTTTTCAATTCGTCGGGAGGACGATCCAGAGCACCCGAGAGTGCTTCATAGATACGTTTGGGATAATCCATGGCCGTGGGCGGTATCCAGCCCATTTTACTTTTAAAGTGCATAGACTGGGCCCAGAAATTCTGTGCGCTGTAGAGAATCTCCTCACGGGTACAGTGTATACCGTACATATTTAACAACCGTATGAAAAGGTTATCTTTGCTTAACACTTTTCCCTTGCCGTCTTCACTGAATATGACGAAGGTAAAACCGCAATGGGAAACGGCGTTTCCCAGCAGACAGAAGAATTCCCGTTCGAGCAGCTGTTTTATGGCCTTCCGGAAACAGGAACGATACTCCTCTTCCGGAGCATCCGTCGCAGGCAGTTTTTCATCCACTTTATAGAACTGTCCGGCATAGTGGCTGAAAAATCGTCCAAAGGGCATGAGAAAGGTCCAGAGTGCATTGCAGTGTCCGGCATTACCGATAGTCTGCTTACCGCCGGTAAAGACAATATCTTTCATAGTCGGATAATTATCGGCCAGCGCCTGCGTACCGTTTCCCACAGCAGCCAGGGCCGGATACTTTGCGCCATCCCCCGCCCGGAGCATCCGTACTGTTTTTTCTACCTTATCAAGGTCACCGATACAGGGCCCATCCTTGAGGAAATCAGGGATATCCTTCTCAGGCAGCAGCTTCTTTTCCACCCCCTCAAACAGGGCTGCACAGGCGATACCAAAATCCATGATGTCACAGCCCAGCTGCTCAACATCAACAACCACCCGCTCTTCAACCTCTTTAAGGAAATCAATTTTCGCCTGTGTGGTCTTCCCCGGTGCATTCAACCCGAGCATGGCAAATATAGCATACGTCGGCTCAAAATCATCGAGAAAAACATCTTTTTTATCAGGGGCATAATCTACCTTCACAGAATGGTAGTGGCGGCACTTTACCTGGCACCAGTAACAGCCGGTCTGTCCTTCACGGGTCGCAAGCAGTATTTCGGGACCACCGAGGTCGGCCATGTCACAGCCTAGTTTCTGTGCGTTGTTGGCAGGAAGGGTATTTTTTCCCGATTTGTTCGCCCCGGTAGCATATAGCTTAATGATGGTTCCACCACTTTTTCCCGACAGTCGCTGACAATACTTGTCCAGTCGTGGATTTATTTCAGTATCTGCAATATTCAGCAATGCGTCATCACTGCCGTTAAGAAACTCGGTAACACCAATCGGAATTCCCTGCAACACCATTGCAATAGCGCAACGGGCAAAGAGGTGACCAATCCCTCCCCGTCCCGCATGATAAAAACCTTCAATAGCAAGGTTGGCGGATTTATACCCGTACCGTACCGCTTCACCGAGAGTAAATACACTCCCCGCACGTTTATCACCACCCAGCTCTTTATCAAGCAGCCAGTAATAGGCACTGCGCTGCCCCGTGGGCAATCCTTCTGCGGGTTTAAAAGAAACGGTAATATCCGGCACTCGGCCTTCAATAACAAGATACTCATTGGAGCATCCCGGGAATTCCATTGAATCCTTATGTCTAAAACAGACAGCATCAAGACCAAGATAGAGGAGCTGCTCATGGGAATTACCACCTACAATGCTGTAATGAGGCAGGCCGGTCTGGGGAGAAATATAGCCGATGGTCGTTTTATTCCCGGATATAAACGGCAGAGGCCCCCGGGCAATAATTAACGCTTCCGGATCCTCTCTGAGAAGGTACTGGCACAGCGTCTCCCCACTGAGTAAAAAGTAGTTTTCACGCTGATCCTTATCCAGGTTTTCAGAATCCAGCGTCTTGAAATGCCACTTTTTCTTTTCAGGTTCAATTACCAGAATTCGGCGCTTCATACTGTTACTCCTCTACCATCTATCTCTTATAATCGGAGTTTAGTTTTTATGCAAAGGTTATTATTACATAAAGGCATATACTGGATGCTGGATTCCGGATACTATATAAACGGTTGTTTTATTTTTTAAAATCCGTTAACCGGCAACCAGGATCAAGCATCTGCTCGCTATAGAAAAAAACATCTCCGATTAACTAATCACCTTCCTAATGCTGTTCAATATTTGTAATATCTACCTCTAAAATATAGAATAATCTGAACTGAAAGCCGGAATTATTTAAAATACTATGTCAGTGACGTGCATTGGATATTATTGTGGTATTTATATGCATATAAAATTAAAAAATTTCTTTTCTTTTTTATAATGCAAGAAAGAACTTGAGTGTTTGTCGATAGTAATATAATTCGATTAATCAAAGTGAAGCAGGTACCGGTTGTGTGCTGCTAAAGATACATGCTAAGATATATAGTTACTTCCAGCAGCTCTTTTTCTTTAACAGCCTCTTATCGACGTATGTCACCCAAAATTTACTATTCGTTCATCAACCACTGCTACTCGAGTTCTATCTCCTATGTGCCAATAATAATCTCTAAATCTTTTTCTTAAAGCTCTTAAATCTTTTTTCTTTTTGATAATGCAAGAAAGAACTTGGGTGTTTGTCGATGGTAATATAATTCGATTAATCAAAACATTGCAGGTGCCGTTAGTGAGTTGCTAAAGATTCATACTAACACATATCATTACTTGCAGCAGCTCTTTATCTTTAATAGCCTCTTATTTACGTATGACAACCAAAATTTACTATTCGCCCACCAACCACTGCCCCCTCAAGTTCTATCTTGCATGTGCCAATAATAATCTCTTAATCTTCTAAATCTTTATTCTTTTTTGTTAATGCAAGATAGAACTTCGGTGTTTATCGATGATTATAAATCTCGATTAATCAAAGTATTGCAGATACCGCTCATGAGCTGATAAAGATTCATACAAACATATATCGTTACTTGCAGCAGCTTTTTATCTTTAATAGCCTCTTATTTACGTATGACAACCAAAATTTACTATTCGCCCACCAACCACTGCCACCCAAGTTCTATCTCCTCTGTGCCAATAATAATCTCTTAATCTTAAAGCTCTTCAATTCTCTATAGTAACTCCTGAAAATCACCCCGCTATCTCAAGCAACGTCTGAATCCTCACCCGTAACTGTTCCCTGTCTGAAGTAGAATAATCAGTTTCAATCTTCAGGTAGGGCATGTTTAATTCTTCATTGACAAATTTTTCAATAAAATATGACTCAACATTATAAGTATGACAGGACTGCCAGACCAGATCAATGACTGCATTAACCCGGTACTCTTCCGCAAGACGTTTTATAAGCGCAGTACGCCCTTTATTGGGTGTCATACATGAGCAGGGGATATTAAAAAACTTTCGTGCGATAGCCTCAGGTGGATTGCCCTCTTCTGAAACCGGTTCTTCAATGGGCTTTATACCGGAGCATGTCTCCTGCACGACAACCACTCCCCCGCTCTCCTCTACAATCTCGATAACTTTCTCGGTACCCTGGGCTGTGGGACAGCCGGTAAGCAGAATCCGCGGAGCATGCTCTTCCGCAACGGTAAATCCATTTTCCGCACGTTTTTCTACTTTTTCAATAAATCGCTCGACCATCCTCAAATGTTCAGGGAAACCTGACACCCTGTAACGAAGCAGAGCAAGCTCTTTGCCTGAAACTATGGAAGGTTTCAGTTTGCCGAGCTGCTGCGCCTTGACAAGCAAGGAACGCTCATGATTCATCTGTCTGATTGCATCCCGCAAACGTTCATCAGTAATTGCTATGTCAAATGTATCTTCCAGCTTCTTTTTCAACTTACCGACTTCGTCAAGCCAGTGCCCGAACGCTTCCTTTTCTTCAACTTTCTGGGTCAACTCAAGTACATGGGTATCTTTACGCTCGGCAATTATTTCAAACATCTTCTTCTTGCCGTCACAGGTAGTCTCGGCAACAATGAGATCGCAGACTACATAAAAGGGGCACCGGCTCGTGAGAATATACCCGAATGATGATTTAATCAAAGGACATAAGTTGGCTGGAAGGATTGTTTCAGCCGGTGCAATAGTCCTCTGATTGGCACCACACAGGCATACCGGATAAGCTCCGGCAGCAAGAATCAGATCCCGTGGTGTAAATTCGCAGTATATCCCGACTATATTTTTTCCTTTTTTCTTCTCCGCCCGGGTAAAATCAACCTCACGTGACATGGAGTTACGGAAATATTCGAAGGGATCCTCATAATCAGTCAGCACTTCGGTTGGTAATGGTGTTGAGCCTACTGACACAGTGGTATTGCGCCGTGAGCGCAACAACTCGGTAAATCCCTGTACCCGGGTGACCACCTGTTCACTCAGTTTACCCGGTGAATAAGGTATGTCAAATGCAAGTACCGGTATATCGAGTTCTTTGCGTATTGCCTCTGAAATAACCCGCTCTTCATAGGGACAGTGACTTGCACCAAAGATACCGGTAATTAAAACACCTTCAGCGCCGAAACGTTTCGCTTCACGGGCAACGCGCTTTGCCCTGAACTCAGCAGCACCGATCATAGGGTCATCCATATAATTCTCGGCGATAGCTTCCAGGGGCGGCTTTGATTCATCGAGAGGATAAAATGCATGGGAAATCATATACTCACTGCCGGTGACACAGCCCCCGCAATCTTCCAGCAGGGTCATAACAGCAGCATCGGTAGGCGGAGATACCCAGAACACCCGTACCGGATCATTTTCAAAAGGGGATTCATTTCGTTCTACCCGTCCCTTTACCATATTTATAAGATCCTCAAGTACACGCACCGATTCCCACGGCTCGCTGCAGTAGTGGATGGCGATAAATTCTGCAAGCAGCATTTCAAGGCCGGGCAAGGGTGGGCGTTTCTTCGTATATACCAGCTCGCGCAGCTCACTGACCAGAGCTCTGAGCCGGTTAAATTTCTTTACACTCGCCTGTAGATCGTTTTCGGAAATACTCCTGCCCGTGACCTCCTCAAGTTTAGCAACAATACCCCGGTATTGACCGATAAGAAACTTGACTGCCGATTCCTGATACGGTGAATTGCCATACGGTGTCTTTTTAAAAATACTGCTTTTCAGTAACGGTGACTCATCGAATCTGGTGGGAATTTCCCACCAGTGAATGGGATTGCCCTGCCACTGGATAAGCTGCATGACCGCAGAGAAATCATCGCAGCAGGAACCCACTCCGGCAAAAGAGAGATCCGGTCTGGGAAAATAATCAAGCGTTTTGTATGCGCCGAGAGCAGCCCGGACATAACAGAGTTCTTCAGTAGCACCCAGCTCAGCCGCTTTGTCAAGCAGATGCGGCTCCTCGGAGAAACAGGGCGCCCACCAGAGCTCGTCGGCATAGAAGGTAAGTGATTCCGGGACTGCATAGTTAATAATCGGCACCTGCCCCAGGTCTTTCATTGCTGCAAATACTTTCCAGCCCTTTTCTTTTGCGAGGAACAGCCGGTCCTTTTCACTGAAAAGGAATGCCCAGAGCCTCAATGACGCAAGGCCGGAATCAAATTTAATTCTGCGCAGCAGGGTATCACCCCGGCAGGAATATTCATAAGGACTGAACAGATACCGTACTCCGCCGGGAACGAGAGACCGCAGAAAGGTGCACTGTGCCCGGTACTCCTCAGGCACATTCCGTATCCGTGTTTCCCAGTCACTGGAAGTTATTCGTTGTGGTTTTTCGCTTGTCATAAAGGTTTTATCGTATTACACGATCTTTCAATCATACTCTTCCTCATTCTCTTCCTCTTCCTCCAAATAAATGCAAAGAGCCGAGGACGAAGGACGAGGAAGAGGAAGACGTTATTTCCTCATTATCAACACACCCTATTTCAAAGTCTCCAAAAACGTCTCAATCCTCGTCTGCACCTGTGCATCGGTACCTTCAGCATAGCCGGTATCCAGCACCAGCACCGGCACCGGTAATGACTGTTTCAGCCGCTCTTTTTCGGTATACCACAAGTCACAGAACGATAATGTTTTTACAATCACTCCTTTTGCACCGGTTTGTATAACAATCTCCTGTAACCGGTCATACACTTCATTATTAGGACGCCTTCTGATATTTCCCGGCATAGTGAATGTAATGCGCGACAACTCGGAAATTACCATATCATCGGGAACATCGGTCACATCCTCCAGCCCTTCAACTGCATTTAATCCGGAGCTGGTCAATGGTATTACACCGACATTATTATCGGTAAGTAATTGGATTACCGTATCATCCTCCAACAAAACGACACTGCCGGTTGCCAGAA
>CAZIYW010000076.1:19938-24814 GCA_964543525.1 uncultured Fibrobacterota bacterium
TTGCACTATCATATCTTTAAGGAAGGGAAGATATACCTCCGGCCGAGCCCAGTTAAAAAGATTCAAGAGATGATGACTGATTAACGGAGATGTCCTGCCGTTATATAGCAATGCTGTCAACATGCGGGCAATTTCCACTCGACTCTTCTCCACACTACGTATCCGATCATAATCAACATCAGCTCCCAGCCAGGTGGAAACGTCATCTGCCACGCTCAATACCTCACGTGTATAATATTCAAGAGACTCTTTCGTTGTAGTGGCGGGAACCTGAACGGGAAAAACCGGCAACCCTACGTTATACGAAAGACGCTCCAATGTCCGGCGCATCATATCACAGGTGATGGCACCTACAACAAAGTCGCACATGGTATGCGGTGATTGTTTTTCCAGAAAATTCCCGAGGATACTTTTACAAAAAGGACATACATCGGGCCGTACCAGTTTTTCACCGGCCTTTTCAGCTCCACTATTTCCACCGGTAAGGATACGTAACGGCCAGATACCAAGTCCCCAAAGCAACGAAGGCGGAAAATTGCGATTTAGCAGCGCCGCTGCTTTTCCGCCTGCAGCTTTGAACTCTTTAAGGGCCTCTAGTTCCTGAGATGCGAAATCATTGATAATAGATAACATGACACAAATCGAATTTAATTGAAGAATATTGTACTGTTGAATTGCACCAGCCTAAAATACATAATGTTTATAAAAACAGTTCAATTGATACAGCTCTTTTATCACTATTCAATAATACACGAAAGTGGTGTGTGCTCCGATTCTGGGGTATTGTGCTTATAACGTTAATCATTTATGATTATTGTAACACATACTTTCCGGTAATTTTATAATCACCGGAACTAAGCGTAACAATTACCACACCACTTCCGAGATTTTTCCCGTTCCAGGTAACAGTATGAACACCACTGTCGAAAAATGAGTAAAAAACAGCGTCAACCATTCTTCCATCGGCTGTAAATACCGTCAGGGAATAGTTACCTTCAGTCAGGATCGAAAGGTAAATGTTCTGCTTCGTTACTCGTTGAATGCTGCCCCAGTCAGTAGCATTGCTGAAAATTTGTTTTTCAGTAATAATATCAGTCGGATTACAATCCATTTCTTCGATACCACCACCGGTAAGAATACTCCGTATTTCCTGTTCGTCAGGATGATTCGAGCTCGACTTGATTTTCTTATCCGGTGCAATCAATCGTGTTGAAGGATACCCGGTTATACCATAGCTCTGCGCCACCTGCCCGCCGCCGCCTTCAACACCACTGACCTTCGGGTATTGCATCTCTTTGCATAAATCAGCATTAATCACCGTACTGTTATTTTCGTTTATACCGTCTATAGCAAGAACAATCAAATCATGGTGATTACAGCCGTAATCCTCCCACATACTATTGAACTTCGGAACTGAAGTCCAGCAGGGTCCTCACGTAGTAAAGAAAAAGTCAAGCAGCACATACTTACCCTCCTCAAGCAGCTCATACAGTTTATAGGTCGTATCTCCTGTTGTGGTTACAGTAAAGTCAGATGCATTCTGTGCAACTGAAGCAGTCAGCACGCAACTGCAGAAAAATGTCAGAAACAGTTTTTTAACCATCCTACACCTCCTTTTTACACAAATTTTATGAAATAGAGATTTATCGCCCCCGCCAATTAAACTTTCAGTGTAAAATTTTTTCAACAAATAGCAAAAAAGCCGTCCTTTTTAAAAGACGGCTTCCTTGCTAATTCATAGACCACAATAAAGACAACAACAGCTACAACAGCATACGCATCTCACCCGTTCTCCAAGCAGCAGTGGAGTGTCGTATATGGTACGGTTCGAAATACAAACCGGTGTACATAGCTGAGCTGTCTTTTGTTTTCTCATAAGTCCTTACGGTTTTGGTGTGCACCACTGCAACAGCAAATACACACCCCTTCCCGCCAGATTTCAGGTTACCAACCTTGGGAACATAGTTACTTCAATTAAACTGTCGTATGCTTTGTTTGTTCACACGTTACCTTTACAGTTAAGTCATTCCCGTATACTTTAGGCGGGAATCCATTTTCTTGTTATATAGATTCCTGCCCAAAAGAGTACCGGAATGACGTTATTATATCTATTATTCCTTTACTGCAATCCACCGGCCGCGGCTGAACTTCTTTGCCTTTGCCATTTCCAGCCAGAATCCCATCTCAGCACCCTTTGCCTGGAAAAACTCCATATTGTCACCAACAATTTTCAATGCATCATAAAGTAGCTGCTTTGTCAGGTAGTTAATATAGAGTTCAATCATTTCGGCAAAATGCTCATTCAGGTCTTCTGAAGATTTCAGTGTCAGACCATATTTTCCAATCAACTCTTCGTACCCTTTACCTGTTTCCAGGTACGGGAAAGTCATACCCATTGGACTGTTGCATATCCTCTCAGCCTCTTCGTCGGTAAGGCCGGCTGAGCCCTCAATCCAGTCTGAGAATGCAAGGGTACCGCCCGGTTTCAGGACACGGGCAGCCTCCCTGACAATCGCTTCCTTATCATCGACATAACACCACGCATCTTCACCCCAGACAACGTCAAAGGTATTGTCATCCCAGGGAATGGCTTTAACATCACCAAGTTTGTACTCTATTCGTCCGGAGAGCCCTTCACCGATATCCAACTCTTTTGCCTGATTAACCATGTGCTCGGTACCGTCAAGACCGTAACCTTCAACTTTGAAATTTTTCACCAGAAACCGCAACCCTGCACCGAGTGCACTGCAGAGATCAAGCGCCTTATCCCCTTCTTTAATTCCTGCTTTCTGTGCCATAACCATAGATTCGGCAAAGCCGCCGATATGAATCTGTTCGCCCATAACAAGTCTCCACAGATTTGCCTCAGGTCCGGAATAGACCTTTTGTACATCAGCAAGCCCTAGATCAAGCTTTTTACTCATGAAGCGCTCCTTTCAATAGCAGTGGGAACGAAGTGGATTACACAGAGAAATAAAACAATGTTAAATGATGTTTAATTATTTGGCAAAAAATAAGACTGAATTCATAAACATTGTAATATTTTATGGTCTTAATATACTTATTTTTTGCATTATTATCCATTTTTTTTCATTATTAAGATAAAATTGTTATTTTATATTAATATAGGTTATAATATTTAACAATATTTACGTATAATGTTTATTATTTCATTTTTTTTATCATATAATAATATACTTTTTATAAAATATAAAAATATATTGATTTTAAATTATATTTATTGTTAATTATTAGCGACAAATAAAAATAGAGGGAACGTTACAAATACTGCTGTTTTTATTTCCACTATTCTTAAAATCGTACCGTAAATTTTAATTTAAAAAAATCGGCCCGGTGTTTTTAAGTATATCCATCGTATGAATGTGATAGCGAAGAGGCGCTGGAAAGGAATTTGCCTGCCGGTTTTATTATTTAATCTGCCCCTTGTTATGCAGAGGAATTTAAAAAAGGAATGATTCCAAAACTGTAATTTCTAACGACAATTACTTTTTATACCAATAACCTTTCGCACTATCTCAGAACTTCCATCAGAATATACCACTTTCAGTACTCCCAGATAAGTACCGTCAGCGACTATTCTTTTTTCTCTGTTTCTCAGATCCCATGAAACGGTAATACGCCGAGTATATGGGCGGTAATTCCGCAGCGTCTTTTCACTTATACAGTTACCCGGCGGATCATACACGGTGAATTCACCACCGGTGAGATCTTTTTTGGAAATCAGTTGAAACAGTGCGTCATATCCGGCATCTTTGCACACCGGATTTCTTACGATACCACATTCGGCGAGAATTTCCGTATCACTCTTTTCAGCAGAATCGGGTATCGACACCGGATAATCAATGGCAAACAGCGCATTACTCACATCAAAAGGATTGCCGCCGACACTATTACTCACCCGTACCATGCACTGTTGTGAGGTATCCGCCGGAATAACCCACGGGCAGGAGCCGGTGTTGGCCATTTTATCAAGTATACTTTTCCAGGTACCGCCGGCATCCGTTGAATACTCGACTTTCACACTGTCAACAGCACCGGTTGATGTCCATGAGATGGTTTTTACCGCACCCACTTCCCAGCTTTCCGCACCGTTGGGTGTTGTGACCGTAATAGTCGGCAATATCAGCACGTTCAGTGTTGCCGGAGCACTCTCCACAGAACCAATTGCATTGGAGGCAACACAGGTGTAGTCACCGGCATCAGTCAAGGCTACGGTTGGTACTGTCAGGATACTGTCTATCGCACCCGACAGCACGCCACCGTTCTTTTTCCATTGGTATGCTATGGGTGCGGCCCCGGTCACCTCAATAAAAAAGGTAACACTTTCACCGGTGTATTTCGTCTGAAACTGCGGTTCTGTCGTAATTACCGGCGGATCAATACCTTCAAGGCTGCCGAGTATTGCTATTCCGTTAACCGAATAATCGGGACCGCCCGAGGAATAGGAAATAATCGCCGGAAATTCACTGTCCTCCGAAGAGTCCCAGATACGGTACCCGAGCTGCTCGCCGACCTGCATTCCGTCAACAGTATCGGTTGTCTGGCTGTTTTCACCCCACACGGTGAGTGCTGTCGTCGAACCGTCCCAGACAACAGCTCCCACACATAAACCGGACGGTGAGAACACCCCGATCTCATCACCGGCGTCGAGCGGTCCGCTGTTTACCGTGGGTTGTATCGTATCCGGAATCAATACCGACATGTTGTTGCCGGTTTTATCGGTAAAGGTGAAATGTACCAGGCGCGATTGTGACTTGTCGATGGGTGCACCGGCGTCAGCAGATTCACCGGAGACTGCATACGTAAAGTCCGCAGCTTCACTCATGTATATCTGGTACCCCTGACCGGGCTGCAT
>CAZIYW010000077.1:0-24688 GCA_964543525.1 uncultured Fibrobacterota bacterium
AGGGAGGTCTGGCTTTTACCGCAACCGGTTCGCACCGCACAAATCGATATCAGGGGTTTTTCGCTTTTAAGCATGGTCGAGTTCGCACCGAGAAGGGTAAAATCCGCACCCCAGGCAATAATCCTGGATGCAAGATGCATGACATAGGTGTGAGCGACATCGCTGTAACTGAAAAAAACTTCATTAATCTTTTCATTTCTTATCAGGAGTTCAAGGTCAGACTCGGGTTTTATGGGAATACCATCGGGATACAGCCGTCCGCTCAACTCCGGCGGATACTGCCGCCCATCGATATCAGGTATCTGTGTAGCGGTAAATGCGACTACGTCGTACAACTCATTTTCCCTGAAATACACATTAAAATTATGAAAATCCCGTCCTGCGGCTCCCATAATTACAGCTTTTTTCCGTTTCATGCGCCATTTTTCCTTAGGTTAAATGAATAACTCCATACTGTTTATTTAAATATATGTGTGCCGGTCTTACCGTCAATCGCTTGTTCTATTTTTTCCAAAGAAGTAATAATAGCCTTCCGCTTTTTGCCTGATTTTACAAAGTCGACTGCGGCCTGTATTTTCGGTCCCATGCTGCCGGGTGGGAAATGACCCTCCTTTAAATATTTTGCAGCTTCCGCAACGGTGAGCCTGTCCAGCAGCTGCTGATCAGGTTTCTGAAAATTAACGGCAACCTTCTCAACTTCTGTGGCGATAACCAGCAGGTCTGCATTTATCTGTTCACCGAGCTTCGCACTGGCCAGATCCTTATCAATGACCGCCTCTATTCCTTCAAAACGGCGGTGATCTTTGGTAACCGGGATACCACCTCCGCCGCAGGCAATAACAATGAAACCATTGTCAATGAGTATTTTTATCTCGCGCCATTCAATAACTTTAACCGGATAAGGTGATGGCACCACTTTCCGCCAACCCTTCGAAGTCTTTCTGAAACCTCTCTTCTTTCTCTTAAATGCCGGCCCTACAGGTTTTGTAGGATTTGAAAATGCGGGATCATTTTTATTCACCTTTATATAGGTCAATACCGTGGAGATGAGCGGATCATTTACGCCGATTTTCATCAGCTCATTATCAAGAGTCTGTTCTATCATATACCCAATCTGACCCTGCGTCTCCGCAACCAGAATCTCCAGCGGCTGTTTTGGTAAACGAGAATACTGCTGTTGCAGCATCAGGTATCCGACCTGCGGTGCATTGCCGTGGGTAATTATAATTTTATGTTTCCTTGACAATCGAGCTATCTGGCTTAATGGAATGCGGAGATTCTCAAACTGCTCTTCAATAGTCCCCTTCTGACCCTCTTTGACTAAAGCATTCCCACCAAATGCAATAATAAGTGTCTGTTTCTTTCCGGACATGGTTCCTTCACAAAGAAAAAATTAGTACCTCATGGGAAAATTAAAAAGCAAAAAAAACTTGCGTAAAATTTATAAATCAACTATTATTTTACAGTATCAGATTTCTAGGTAATAAAATAATACATTTTTCGTAATAAATGTGTATTTTTTAAGGATTTTAGCTGTTTCTTAAAACAATTACTTTTTAAAGTAAAGAAGACATCTCTTTTTTTGCCTGAAATAAAAAATCGGGCATTAATTAAATTAATAAATATTATTAGTAATTATTCGCAAAAAAAACATCATTTGTTTAACCATAATTACTCATATTTAGAATACAATTAAATATTTTAATATCAATAACGCTTCTCCAAGGAGAGACACATGAAAATCGGTCTTATAAAAGAAATCAAAAAGGAAGAGTACCGCGTCGGATTGACACCGTCCAGTGCAGGTGAATATGTAAAAAACGGCCATACTGTCTATGTAGAAAAATCCGCCGGCGAAGGGTCAGGGTTTGTTAACAGTTCCTATGAAAGACGCGGCTGCCTTATTGAAAATGACAAAAGAAAAATATTCGACACCTGTGATATGATTATAAAAGTAAAAGAGCCGCTTGAAGAAGAATACGAACTGTTTCATGAGAATCAAATACTTTATACCTATCTGCACCTTGCTGCAAACAAGCCGCTTACCGAATTCCTCCTAAAAAAAAAGATAAACAGCGTTGCTTACGAAACGGTTATGGAGGATGACGGAACACTGCCGTTGCTCAAACCCATGTCGGAAATCGCCGGCAGGCTCTCTGTCCAGGAAGGGGCTAAATATCTTGAAAAACCCTTTGGGGGACGAGGGGTGTTGTTGGGTGGTGTTCCTGGCATTAATCGTGGAAAAATAATAATTTTAGGAGGCGGGGTTGTCGGCACCAATGCATGCAAAATTGCTGTCGGGATGGGGGCCGAAGTTACAATTCTTGACATCTCAACAAAACGCCTGACCTATCTCGATGATATCTTTGGGAGTGCCATTACAACATTATACTCGACCGATACAAATATTGAGCAATGTCTTTCTGAGGCCGACGTTGTTATCGGCAGTGTGCTGATTCCGGGCGCAGAAGCGCCTAAACTGGTTACCCGGGAGCACCTTAAAATCATGAAGAAAGGTGCGGTTATTGTGGATGTGGCTATTGATCAGGGCGGCTGTTGTGAAACCTCAAAAGCAACGTACCATTCTCAACCGACCTATATAATCGATGACGTCGTACACTATTGTGTCGCCAATATGCCGGGAGTGGTTGCATTAAGCTCAACCTATGCGTTGACCAGCGTAACAAACCGCTATGGATTATACATCGCACAAAAAGGGTTTGAAGAAGCGGTTGCCACCTCTAACCCGATAAAACTTGGCGTAAATACCTATAAAGGCTATTTAATGTATGAGCCGGTAGCAACCGCGCTCGATTTAACCTATTCTTCATGGAGTGATGTCTAAATGATATTCAATAATGATATAAAAGTTGACGAAATCGATATCAACATAATTAAGCTGCTCAAGGAAAACGGTCGGATTCAGAATAATGAAATAGCATCGCGTCTAAATATCTCAGAGGGTACGGTTCGAAACAGAATCAAGAAGCTTATGGATGCTGATTTCCTTACTATTAAAGGTCTTATTAATCCATGTAAAATC
The DNA here is from genome assembly GCA_964543525.1 of uncultured Fibrobacterota bacterium. Lineage (GTDB taxonomy): Bacteria > Fibrobacterota > Chitinivibrionia > Chitinivibrionales > JANQEN01 > CBDVBE01. Next base: position 3,044 of record CAZIYW010000077.1, read on the forward strand.
AAGGATAAAATGATTATCTTTCTTGGTATTCAGCTCTCCGAAGCAAAAAATCTTGAACGGGCCGCCGCTCATTTTATTGAGCTGAAAGATGTCACCGCAGTCTATATGGTAACCGGAAGATATGATCTGTTTGTCGAAGTATTTATTGAACCTTACAAACTTCTCAATTTCCTCAGTGATGAAATGGCAAATGTTGACTATATTGCCTCTACGGAAAGTTTTGTCACTTTAAAGCCATATAAAAAATGGATATAATGAATGGATATTAATTTATATATAAATGTCTGGCCGAAAAGTCCTTGATTTATCATTTCACGCAGTTTCCGGAGAAACACTAATTACACCAAAAAAAGCCACTTAAAAAGTGGCTTTTTTTATCCATTTAATCAGTTATCAATTACAATTTTCAATTACAAATCGAAATCCAGAGGCTCTTCTTCTGCCGGTCCTGTCTCCTCGGGCGTTTGTACCGGTGGTGCGACCGGCGGCACATCCACTTGGGTGTCAGATGCTCCTCGCCTGTAACGTGGATTGCGTGCAATATCGAGTGTAAGTGATGCCATAGCAGCCCTAGGTCCGTTAATAATAGAACCGGAACCGTTTTGCCATTCAATTAAATCAGCGCTGACGTCAATGGTAACACGTCTCTTTGTCAATCCGAAACCGGCGGTGACTTTCATACCGCTGGGTCCGTCAAATTTATCATATGTTTCAATAATGGGTTTATTGATATAAATTTCATTACCGTTAGAATCAATATAGGTGGTTTTAAAGGTGTTTATTTTATACACTAAACCGGCACGTCCGGCAACCTCATCAAAAAACCTCTTACCCTTGAATTTGCCTTCAAAACCCTGTCGAAAGGCATGGGTGATAACTCTGGATACCGTATCCAGTTGAATTATCTGTTCATCGGCACCGGTGGTGTAAAATTTACCCATCCAGAAATCATACTCAGGAGTATACATGAAGTTATCACTCATGTGGATCTCCGTGCCGAGGAATCCAAACACGAAATTGTTCTTATAAAAAGCGCTCTTCACCATCAATGAGTCAACTGTTTTACCTCCTATGACCGGTGTTTTGGAGAACTGATACCTTTCGATTTTACCCCATACACCAAAAACGATGGGAACCTTGAATCCGACATACCAGGCTGCGGATCCAAACCGCATCATAAGTTTCTCTTCGGAGGTGAAATCAAAACCATTCACAGCGCCGTTTGCATCGGTGCGCCGGTCTTCGCCATCAACAGCAGGTACACCTAAAGTAAATCGCGGAGCAAATCCCAATTTGCCCAAGCCGATATTAGCATCGACAGAAAAGCCGAAATTGCTGATTCTTCTTGACTTAACGGAATCTATTTTTGTACCGTCAAGATCATACGGTACTTCTGTTTCTGCTTTCACCATTTCACCAAATCCAATAACACCGATATTAATATTATCAGTGATTTTTGCTGACGCACCTATATGCGGCAAAATCGGAAGACTGTTACTGGTAACCCCCTCCGGAATAAATCCTAATTCTGCGTCAAGAAACAGAGCCCCTCTACCATAAAAGTTACCCCATATTTCAAGGTCATTGTTCATGGTAAGCCCGAGGATAACTCGCTCTCCCAGTGATTTTAGTAAAATAATCCGGCCAAAAGTCTCTTCTGCATCCCAGTAATCCTTAATTCTGATAGAACCCTGAATATAATCAGGATATTTCTTAAAGTTTCTCGGCTGCATTGAGACCCAGCCGATATCATCAGGAACACCTGCACCGGCCATAGCATCCAAACGCGCATTAATACCCTCGACATTCTGGGCATGAATCTGTGCAATGAGGCCCCCCGTCACCAGCACAAGACAGAATACTTTGAATAATTTCAAAAAAACCTCCTTGAAAAAGTTAATACTCGTCTACGTTACCGTTCCCCCGAAATACTGAACCTTATTTATCTGTAAGCAATAATTAAAATAAGATGATTTTTCATTGAAAAGCAAAATTGTAATAAAAAAAAGCACTTATTATTAATTAATAAGTGCCTGGTGTTAGCAAATTAACTAAAGCACTCTAACGGATAACAATCCGTTGAGCTGTGCTGGCAGTACTATTCACGGCCTTTATTAAATAAATGCCGGCACCCGATACCTTTGAAACATTCTGTTTGTTAACCTTGTATGTTTCGTGTGGGTTTACTGAAAAGGAGCCTCCCCTGGCACCATTTAAGGTATACACAGTAAAAATGGTTTTTTCCTCTGTTCCATTCTGTAAATAAATCGTGTTATCATGAGAAAATATTTTCAGTGCTTTTTCCGCAGCATTATATGCGTTTTTCTTAACCGGGGTACCCGACATTTCAATTACACCCAGATCGGTTTTTTCGTTCTCTCTTACGACAACGCCCGCCTTCTTAATAGTATAATTCTTATAAGTAATCGTCAAATCAAAGGTACCGGCATGAATAGGCCGGACAAAATAACCGAAATCCTTAGTGGAATATACATGTGAATCATATTTGTCGTGGTTATCAACACTTATTTTTGCCTGAACAGGTTTATTTTCATTTAAGGTGATACCATGAATACCATACTGAAGCTGTTGAATCAGGTAAATATATCCCTCCTTAAATTGATTCCATGTGCCTTCAGCAGAACTGGCACTCGGCTTTTTCTGTGAAGTTAACTCGAGACAGAAATCTCTGCTGGACGCATGGGAAACCATATAGTCAAAGATAGTGCCATACCCCAGATACCATTGCACTGCAGCCCATCCTACAGTAATGTGGCCGCAAAGATTAGAAATTTTATTTCCATAAGGTTTAAAATAATAGTTATAATCCGGATGAACCTTACTTGATGTTTTTGTTGATGACCATGGGCAAACACAGGCCTGCATCCCGGTATGAAGATCCATACTTATTGGAAAGATTTTATCTTCCGCCCATTCCATGACCACATCCCTCTCGTTATCGCCGCTGGGATACTGCGGTCCCTGATCCGCTGCGGGAGGTGTTGGAAAGCTACGGTTAATATCCGCGCAATTCGGGGTCCTGCGAACAGAATAACTTCTATTAAAAGAACCGTTCGGATAGCTCCCGGATGGATTTACTAAAGGAATAAAATAGAGTTCGGTGTTATCAATAATATCCGTTGCGGTCTGATCGGATTTATAATTCGAAGCAAGCCATTCAATAAGTCTTAAGATACAGTGCATGCCGGCCTGCTCATCACCATGCATAGTTCCGGTACCAAGAAAACGAGGTTTTCCCTGATCAATAGTGATATCGTCACTCATTTTCACGCCATAGATCTTTAATCCCGTGGATGATTGACCGAGAACGAAAAGTTTAATTATATCAGGATAGGTCGATTCCAATTCCTCAAGCATTCCTTCAAAAAAGCTGTACGGTGAACCGTCCGCAGGATAACTGACAATATCCTGCGGATTTCCTACTACCTGATCTTCTGGCTCCGCAACATACTCAAAAACCTCATACTCTTTTTTCAGTTCTAGAAAACGTGGAAACGATTCTTTATCTGCATACATATATAAAGTGCGCCCATCAATTTTATCAATAACAAAAGAAGCTGCCAGAGCGTTCAACTCTTCCATGTCTTTATAACTTGTCTTGAAAACAACTTCATTCCTGTCATTAATAAACGACATCGCCCTATCGTATTGAGATGCAGCCTGAGCGACAACCGTAAGAGCCAAACTGAGAATAAGAAATCCTCTGAAAATAATATATGATCGTTTCATACCAACCATCCTTTACTTGGGGTATAGAACATTTTGTTTTTGTCAAACAACAACATTATATATTAATGAAACCAAAAAGTAAAATAATAGATTCGAAGTTCTATTTAAAAAATATCTTTCCTCTTTCGACGAGATGTAATATTACCCTCTCTGAGACACTAATTAATTGTATCATTCAGTTGATAATCTATTGTAAAATAAACCCCCTGCTCCGCTAACCTTTTCTTATTCATTACTAAATATATACATTTTTAGAACTGAAATCAGATTTAAGAAGAACTTTTCTTTGAAAAGTGTTCACTTTTTGTGAACAATATTAGGACATATTCCCATAGATTCCGGCATTTATTTGGTATATTAATAAAAATACTACATTTTTTTTGTGGAATGCCAAAAAAAAACATTTCTTTTCATTTTCTTTATATAATTATAACGAAAATTATAGAGTTAAAAATAATGATATTTGAAGACCTGCCCATTTTCCGTGTTGTCTTTAGCGCCGTGGCTTATAAATTGATTGGGCAATATAATTTAATGTGTGCTTCCTTATTGAGCCAAGTTCAAATCTTTTAATGTTGATTAAAGTAATAATAATTGTGAAGGATACCATAATTTTATTAAGCAAACATATGTAACACCGCACAAAGCTGACTTTACAACAAAAAAATGTTGTAAAATACTATATTTTCGAACTGTTTTTCCACATTTTTTTAATTAAGTTTGCGATCATTTCGGACATGTCTGTTTTTGTTATTTTTTTTAATTATACGCAGCGAAAAATAGTATATTCTTATTTAACTATATACATAATTACGTAATACGCAAATTTTAATATTGTTTTCACAATACTGTTTTTATGGGGCTCGTTACTCTCAAGTAAACTAACAAAAGGAGGGTTTTAATGTTTAAAAAAATTGTTATCGGTCTTGCTGCCATTTCACTTTCTTTTTCATTGTATGCCCAGAACATTGAGGGGGTCAATGCCAGGCTGGACGGCATGGCAGGTTCCGGGCCGTCAGATGATATCGGATGGAGTATTAAGCATCCGGCGAGTATTTGTGACTGGGGAAATCAGGTCCAATCTTCCATATGTTTAATGAATATTGCAGGTATCGGGGTGACCTATGGCGCTATAATAGGTATTGTAAAATTCAATGATCTGCTGTATGCAGGCGTCACCTTTAACAACCGTACCATGATGGGTGGCAGTTTCTATGAGGAGGCTGCGCTTTTTCTCAATCAACCGCATATTACGGGCAATGATAATGCAAAAGACTTTCCGAATCTCCCTTATTTTAACCTTGGACTGAAATTCAGCGATAATTTCAAACTGGGTTTCGGAAGTTATTCGGAAGCCGCCATGTATGATTATGAAGCAACGAAAAAAATATTCTACACACCCTCTGCTACCGGTGAAGATTCAGTGATTGAATATACGGAATTGCATGACGGGAAGAGAATACGTAACCACGGCGCTCTTGTCGAAGCGAAAATCACCGCCGGCCCACTGACCATCTATCCCCAGTTTACCATCGGTTTCCCAAAAATCAAAGGAGAAGAATCATACGATATTCTAACGCAGGCACAAGAGCAATATAAAAAATCCAACGCATCATCTTCAGCACAATATGCCGACACCTCAGTCACCTATGAGTCCCCGGCATCCCTGTATCTGAGAGGTGCCTCCTATTTCTGGACCGATATCGGAAACACCTTCTGGATTACAGGATTAATTTTTGAACGGTACAATACCCAGTTCAAGTATCACAAGGATATCACATCTGCGACTGTAGATGTAGACGGTTCCATCAGTGGTGCTACTACAACCACGGCAATTGATTCAGTGCGGCCTGAACGCGAGGAGAACTGGCTCCATTTCTTTATCGGTTTTGTACCTTCATTTTCCGATAACCTGTACTTTGCCCCTGAATATGACGGTGGTTTCGGATGGTATAAAGCAAAGGATCCCGATACTGCACCGGACTCGACATTTTATTACACCTATCACAACTTTCGTTTAGGCATTGAAAAATTTATCGATAATTTCTGGTGGTTTGATAAGCTGGGATTACGATGTGGTATTGTCGCTTACTGGAACAGGGAGTGGCGACACGTGGAAAATTTTGATGATGAGACTTCTGTAAGTGACGAGGCTCTTCCCTGGAAATCCTATTTCTGGGGTGCAGATAATACCAATAAAGAGGCAAAGATTACCGGTGGTTTCGGTGTAACCAAAGGACGCGGTACGCTGGATATAAGCTGCGATTTCCTTAAATGGCAGGGGCAGGGAGTACTGACCGGCCCTTCGGCAGCCATGGCCTCTATTACGGTTAATTTCGGCAAGAAGTATAAATCGGCTGAGGCGGTGGAAGCACCGGCGCCGGCTTCAAACCCGGCGTCAAGTTCATTATCCTCCTATGAAGAGCCCGTTGAGGAACCGGCACCGGAACCTGAGCAGACACCATTACCGGAAATCGACCTGCTTGAAGAATAATACTGTACATAGAAAAATATCAAATAAAAGGATCCACAGAATGGGTGGATCCTTTTTTTATCTCATTATATTTCATGTAATTACAACTGACTACACCTGTGACTTTTATCCTGTCACCTCGTTTTTTTCTCAAACATCCCTGAAGCAAAAAAAGCGAATAATCAAATAATTTCGAGCGCGTTACTTTTTTGTATCTTTTTATGGATAATTCGCAATTTTTGTTATAAATTACTGTATATTATATAGTAGACATTAGTTTTGAAAATTTCGTTAATTTTAACATTTTCGTTGTTATAAGATTATCTTTTCCTTTGTCCACACTGGTACTTAGATAAGAAAAGCCGGGATTAGAAAATTATTAATTATTTTTTACATTTTTACCGTGGGGGAGGTAATATGAAACCTTCGTTATTTTACGCCACTGTTTTGGTCTTGTTCTGTAGCAGTCAAATCTTTGCAAGAGACTGGGTTGACATGCCCAGGGTGAAAGACATGTCACACTTGACTGAGAAGCAAAAGGCCTACGAATGGCTTGACGAAAGGGGTGAAGTTGATTTCGAGATTTATCCGGATGATCCGTTTGACATCAAACCGCTTGTAAACGTGATATCTATTGTCCATGTAGAACCGGGTAAAGTAGTCGCCAATGCGGACCGGGCCGGTTTTGAAAAATTTCTCGAGTACGGCTTTGATTACGAAGTAAAGGTTCCCGCCTTTTTAAGCGGGCCGGTGCCAATGTCCGATTATGCCGAATACTTATCCGGTGAAAAAAAGAGAGAATCATGGACCAGATATCCGACCTATCAGGCCCTGGTCGGATTTCAGGAGAAATTTGAGCGGGATTACCCAGAAATCTGTAAAATGTATGATTTGGGCCCCAGCGGTGTGGCAAGTAAAAATCACAGAATTTATGCGCTGCGAATCTCCGACAATGTCGAAGTGAATGAAGCGGAACCGCGATACCTCGAAACAAATGTTATCCACGGCGATGAAGTGCTGAATATGATGAACTGTCTGCACATGGTGGATACTATCCTTTCCAGTTACGGCAAGCAGGAGCGGTTTACCAAACTTGTCGACTCACTCGAGATGTGGTTTATTCCGAATATGAATCCCGACGCCACCTATAGATCGGGCGACAATACCGTGCAGGGCGCTCAGAGGAGAAATCTCGCCGACAACTTCGACCTGAACCGCAACAACCCCTGTCCCTGTGAGCAGGGAGACCATAAGTACTATGGCCTTTATCATTACTATGCAAAAGAGACAGAGGCATTGATGGGTCTCCATGCCAAATATAAATTCCAGTTTGCCCAGGACCAGCACGGTGGTACCGAAACCTACCTCTGGCCCTATGGCGGCGTAATAACCAGACCGAAAGATGAGGACTGGTATAAATGGTTTGCAAAAAAGCTGGTTGGCCAGATCCATAAAGACTGCAACAACAACGGATACATGACTTCATGCGGTGGTGACGGCGTCGGCCATATTTACACCGAGCTCTATGAATGCCACGGTATCCGTTGCGATATGAACGACTGGGTCGGCAACGGGAAATCATTAACGCTGGAATCATCCGTGACAAAGTTGTTAAGCGAATCGGATTTGGCGAGACACTGGCGCTACTGTAAGGAAGCGCTTCTCATGTCCTATGAGATATTATATAAGGGCGGCCTGCATGGCACGGTAGTTGACTCACAGACGAATGAGCCAATCTTCGGGGTGGAAATTTCCCGAAACGGCGATATCCCCAACGGAACCGTTTTGACCGATTCAGCAGGCAGGTATGTCAAATATATGAACAAGGGAACCTATACAATCACATTTAAACATGATGATTATGTGACCAAAGAGGTGAGCAATTTCACTATGAGTTCCTATGAAGAACGTTACAATATGGATGTAAAACTCTGGCCGCTGGACCCGACAAACACTATGAACAAGGATGTTTCCGTAACAAAGGCTTTTACCGTTATCCCCTATAAGCACGGGGTGAGAATCAACCTGAAAAAAATCAACAGGGATGCTGCTGTCGGTATTTACGGCCTCACTGGAAAATTGATCAAAACAATTCCTGTCCAAGAAAGGTCAGGCGCCATCTGGGACGGTCTGGACAGCAAAGGCAGATCAGTAGGTAACGGGTGCTATATTGTGAAAGTACTCACAGATAAACGGAAATACACAGCCAGCTTTATATTTAACCGATAACAACCACTATTTATAAACAGACAAACGCTGGTACGACTATCGTATCAGCGTTTTTTATCAGGAGTTTTAAAGCGTAGAAAACAGAGTGGCGGGCAATTTAATACACTGAGGGTTTATTCAGCTTTTTAACCTTTTTTCTCGCCCGATTCATTAAAATTGTATTATTGCAGTACCGCATGAACTGGGTATAATAAAAGTATGCCTCTTCGGGATTATTATTTTTTACTGCATAATCACCCAGTTCCATATACGGCTCGGATACCGAACTGTCAATTGATACGATCTCTTTGCAATATTGAATTCTCTTCTCAGGTTCCTTTTCATTTTTCAGAAGCTGCAGCAGTTTCTCAACTTTAAATTCTTTGGTTGTCGTCTGAAAATTATATTCACGGATTGCCCGTTCCGGATGATAGTTTATGAGAATTTTACTTTTTTTATTTCTGAATGACGTAAACAGAGACAGGGCATACTTATTATCATAGAGATAATTGACCAGCAGCTCATGCGAATAGGGCAAGATCTCCCCACCGTTTTTACTGATATGGGTGTATTCTTCGGATTGCCAGAGCGGCTTTGTATTATATGCGGTTATTTCTCCGTTTATAATTGGAAACAGCCACAAGGTATCCTGAAACGGTACGCCGGTAAGCGCATTGATGATTATTGAATCGGTTTCAAAGGGACGGATTTTTCTCCCTTCCAGGTTTAGCATAACCAGATCCGCTATTTTGGAGACTGCCTTTGTTCTGACCGCAATCTTATAATCGGGTGGCAAATGAGGCAGTACCGGCCCCCTGTCTGTTTTCTCAACATATAACTTGGCCGGCCCCGACAGAACGGCTCCATTGTTCAGAAAGACCCGCGCATGCTGATTATGTAATGTTTCAACACCAAGCCAGGTAAATCCTTCATCCGAATAGACCCGGATACCGGTGACAATGAGAATGCCAATAGCGGCAAACCAGACATTGCCAAACCTTCGTGATTGCATATTCTTTTTACTCATACTAGTACCGGACCTGTTTCATTTTCACAGTATCTCTTATAATAAATATACGAAATGTGAAGAATTGTATCTATAGGCACTGCGGGTGTTTTTCCGTATCGCAGTAATCACCCTGTAGAAAAACAGGGTATCGTAATAAAAGGAAGGCATTTGTGGCCGGGAATCTGCCGAAATACTTATGACACAAAAACACCTGCATCTGTTTGTTTTGTATAAAAACAGTCGCGGTATAACCGTTTTATCTAATCACCTGCATCCGTTTGGTTACCACCATTGCACCATTGGTGACGGTATAGAAATAGATACCGGCAGAGACGTTATTACCGAAAGCATCAGCTCCATCCCAGACAATATCGGTTGCCTTCTGCGACAGCCGCCAGATGCGTATCAGCCTGCCGTTATTACTGTATATTGACAACTGCGCATCAGGCGCAACCGTATTCAATCTGCAGATGATTATCGTCTGAGCAGCAACCGGGTTGGGATAATTACGCAACGCTTTCACTGCCTGCACATGAGTGTTGGAAAAATCCGCAAAGGTACCGATACTTTCGGCAAAATAGACATGCGGATCAGGTGCGCCGATGTACGGATGATTTTCACTTCTTCCCGACTCATCCGCCGCGTGAATATAATAGGCCATCTCAACACTTTCCTCCGGCTGCGGGATAACAGCCTTATAGGTATCACCGGTACCTTTCTTCAATGCAACTTTAAAGAATTCAGACTGGCCTGCGGGTCGATAAAAAACCCACAGAGAATCTGTATACAGATTTTTGCCGCTGTAAGCTTTGATAGTTGCCTCAACTGTATACCCTTCACCGTCAATACTGACGACCGTATCATGCAGCGGCAGGTGGTGAATATAGAGCATACCTCTGTCGGCGATGCCCTTGGTGCGACAATGATAGGCATCGGTATTCTGAAAGGAGTCGTATGTATAACCGAACACTTCATAGCCCGGCATTGCCTCCCGGTAAACCTCCAATGCCGGATCATCATTGGAAGAGCCGGCCAGAGGAAGCATGACCTTGCCGTTCAGTATCAGCGAATTGGTATACGCCTCGTTCCGGGCGGTACTGGTAACCCGGTAAATCCTATAGGGTGTGCCGTAAGCCGATGTCTGGCCTTCGAAATATTCAACCACCTTTTCTAGCTTGGCGTAATCCTGATTTGACTGCGGCACCTCTCTGATAAGGAGCTTATCCGGGGCAAGGTATTTCCCCCAGCAGTCAATGTGATCGATATAGGTACTGTTGGGATCATCCAGAAGATGGTATGTCTCGATACCCAGATATTCTTTATGTAATTTTTCAACATTCGATTGGCTGCCGTTTTCCTGAATGACAAGCTTTGATGAAGCTGCACCGCCGTACCCGTCCGTCATATAGTTTCCACCACAGTGCCGCAGGTCCATTTTATAAACGGAAACATTCAGTGCGGAACCGATCACACCGTTTGCTTTATTATCCTCAGGCCTGTTTCGATTATACTCGAAATCAACAATACAGATTTCATCATCCCCGTTTGCAATCCACCAGGGACCGAAATCCCTCGTATATATTGAATTTGTACGGGCATTAATAAATACTACATTGTCCATGTTAACACCGCCGCTTTGGAAAATACTCTCCGCACCGGATTCATTCTGGGTGATACAATACAGCAGGGCATCTTCAGACATCTCTTTTATCGCTTTTGTCGGTATACCGAAATTTCCGGGATAGGCGATTATAACCCCTTCCATCGGCTCAAATTCGGCTATATTCCTGACCGGAGCCGGAGGCGGTCCTAATCGTCGCGCTTCATAAGTGGCGCCGGCTGATACGCTTATACTCCTGTCCAGTCGCGCTTTCCGCTCTTCGAGGGTTTCCCATATCGGCAGTAGTCCCGGATTCTCAGCAAACCAGGCCTTGTCACGTTGTGCCAGCTCCTCGTCTGAAACAACCGTTACCAGATGCTGCGTCTGAGAATAAAGTATACTAAACAGAAAAAGGATTACAGAAAAGATTCTTTGCATGAAAAAATCCCCTCCTCCGTGAACGATGAAACGCTACCTTTACAGAGTATTAACATCAATGAGCAATGTATTGCTGTGAACCGGTACAGAATGTGCGGTGGCGAGATAAAATCCGATCGCAATAGTCCCTTTGAAACAGAGGTATACTATTCCGTTCTCGGGAACTATATTCTTATAACGCCACTCCCCTCTTTCCTACTGCATTTACCAACAGAATTGCAGTAAGCAGCGGTCTTAACCTCGTGGCTTCAAACGGCCTGATATCCTATTGTAAACCTTTTTTCTTACATTATCTGGCAAGAATAAACTCTTTGCTGAATGCCCGGTTCCCGTGTTGCAACTTCACAATATAACAACCGTTACCAACGGTATTACCGGCTATACCAGTACCGTTCCAGATACCATATTTTCCCTGAATTGACATTTTTCTGATGAGCTTACCATTGACATCAAATATTGACATATGAGCAATATCGGAAACGTTCTTTTTAAAATTGATTCTTACGCCGGTATTAAAAGGCACGATTGAAAACGGCACGGAGCTTATATTCTGCTTTTCAGAAATATGGGTGGTACCGTCCCATAATTTCACATTCAGTATCGTTGCCTTATCATTATACACATGAACCGTATACTCTTCCGGCTCATATCCGTCCAGCGTAAATTCAACGGTGTGTGTTCCCTCCTGAATAGGACGAAAATAATATCCGTAATCGTGGGTAAATACATGGGAATTATCTTTATCGTGGCCACTCACGAATACCTTAACACCCTCAAGGCCTTCGCCGGTGATAGAATCGGTAACCACACCTCTGATTCCATTAAGTACCTGTTCCATATAAGCCAACAACGACTCTTTCTGATAATTCCAGTATTTTTGAAGCTGGCTTTCAGGGCACAGCTTGGTGTGCTGCACTTCCACAGTCATGTCTCTGCACTCCTGTTCATACATGGCATAGTTAATGCGCTCTCCATCCACCTTGTACCACTGGTAAGCATTCAGACAGCCGTCACCCTGATCCGTAAAATAGCCGTTATTGTTTGCGCTCCGCTGTGCATTACGAGCATACTCATTCCCAACATACTCCCACCAGGTCTTATCAGGATGATTTTTTGAAACACTACCCCAGACATAGCAGCACAATTCCGCACCGCTATGATAATCCGCAGACATGACAAAGGTAAAATCATCTCCCAACTGAACTGTTGCATTAGTCTCTTTCTGTCCACGCTCATACCGCCTTCCCTTATTCGGCGCATAGGGAAAATCACGGTTAAGATCAACACCGTTGGCATTATATCTTTGCGCCCCGTTAACCGTGTTGTCTCCGGACCGGTAGGTACCGTCGGGATTGCAGAGCGGATTAATGAAAATATCAACGCTGTCAACAAGTCTGGTTATACGAGGATCCGAACCGTACTCGGAGCACAGAAGCTTAATTAAATTCAGCATATCAATCCACCCCGAGGTTTCATCACCGTGAATGGTCGATTGATAAAAGAACTTCGGTTTCTTACCTTTCTCAACCTTGTCGGAGGTAATACGGGCATACAACATCTTTCTGCGTTTTACCGAGGTCCCGAACTGCTCAACATCGCATAGTTCAGGATACTCCGACTCGAATTCCTCCATCATTTGCACGTACTGCGGATATGTCGGATAACTGGTAATTTGACGGGCCTCTTCCATGTCTTTTGCCATTCTTACCGTATGCTGTAAACCTGGAGGTGTAAGCACCTCAATATCAATACCATGTTTGGCAAATTCAAGAAATTCTTTTGTATTGGCATAGGCAAATACTTCACAGCCGTTTGTAACATTATCAATGGAGATAATTTCCGCTATCCACATTAAATCGGTTATTGATTCGGGAAATAATTTGAAATAGACCTCATTACGGGATTCAAGATATTCCATTGCCCGTTGATATTCGAGAGCGGATACTGCATAGGATTGCAGCGTGATCCCTACAATAAGTATTCCAACCAATATCCACATACAGCGTTTCATACTACCAACCTCCTGACTAAATAGTGATTCTATAACAACATAATTCTTTTTCGCGTTAGTAACCCTTTCCGATGAAAATACGGTATGCACGACGGCACATACCACTCAGTTTAACTGACTGTTACATCGGCTTAACTTAATGGTAGGTTTCCTCCGGCCCCCTTCACGAGACTTGCAGATGATAACCAGGAAAGAGTATAGTGCCATCTAAAATACACGATGGCACTATTCATATCATTTTTTTATTCGTCTTAAAAATTACTTTAACTACTTACTTAACAAAGTAGTACTTTTGCGTTACCTTCTCTCCTTTTGAACCGATAGTAATAAAGTGCAGACCCGAAGCAACCGGTTGTTTTACCGTATGCCACTTCCCGGCTCCAGTAACGTCAAATGACGCCACTTTCTTACCATTTACATTCCAGATTGACACAGTATGCATATCAGCATTTGGAGTCTTGATGGCTAGAGCATTCGGAGCATGCTTAACCATTATTTTATCCTGCTTGGCAATATTGGCAACAATATTGGTCTGGCCGACTGTAATAGTCTTGGTTACCGGCATGACATTACGTCCAAAGACAGTTAGTTCAAGCTCACTTTCGCCACTCGGTACTTCAACTTCCACTTTTACATCCGGTCTTCCTTCCAGAACCGCGCATCCAAGAAAACCGTTTTTTTCCCCAACGATACCTACCCGCCCGTCAATTGCAACACTTAATGAAACATCAATAACCTGGTTGCCTTCCTCTACCGCTTCAGGTACTGTTACCGTTACCTTTTTTGGGGTATCGGTGCGGACAAGCAACGATGGTTCACCGAACAGTATCCACGTCACAAAAGTATTCTGGTCATTACCGTTATCAAGCATCTTACATTCGCCATTGTAAATAATCCCGCCAACCGATATATACAAGTCTTCACACAAAACCCTAACCATCTCTTTCTGGGCGTGCTGCGGCGGTGTCCAGGCCTGGCTAATCGAAGAGGACAGATTTGCGATAGCACCTCCTCCGGATTTATTCAACCACGCTTCACCAAAACAGGTTCCGCTGGCAAATTGACCGTTGTAACAGGCCACTGATATAATAACAGGAAGCCTGTCCCCATTACTTAAATAATTAACATCACTATTGCTGAATCCTGTGGTACTCCAGGAGGTCTTACCTCCGTGGCCCATATAATTTACCCAGGTACGACCATCATTCAGACCTTCTGTCACATCATCATCTGAAGCGCCCGGATCATATATCCGGTCCACTTCAGTATAATTATAGGCCATCATCATATCGCGCATATCATCCACCCACTCTTTATCGGAAGGATTGCCCTGAGAACTGGCAATACCCATTCCCTTGTGATACCATTCACCGTTTTCATCGGGGTCCGATTCATATTTGATAACCTTATTAACCATTACTTCAATTGTCGATGCCTGGGATGAGCAGAATCTTCCGATAAAAGCATCAGGATATTTATCGCTTCCGGCGAGCAATATATACGATGGGTCTGAAACGCCGCCGCCTGCCGACATGGCCGGCACATCATTATTTTCACCTACCAGTAGAACGTAGGTTATGTGTTCATCATCATACTTGCCCTGAATGAAAGACTTGAGGGCAGAGGAGCCGCTGCCGGTTTCGTCAGGATATTTACACAACTCAGTCTGTATTCCTACCTTATTCTTCCATTCTATAAACGGCGCGATTGTGTTTTCAAAATTCGACGGACAAATGACTATCATTTTACTCCCATCAGGTACAGGATCGTAACGCGAGCGATTTACCTTGTAATTTAGGAAGTGGTGGCTATACACCTTATTGAATGACTCGTCCACCGAAGAAACCTTTTTAGTTAAAATATTCTCAGTAGACGTACCGATTACTTTAACCTTAACGGTCATTGACTCGGCGACCTTTATAACGCCTGCAACCGGATTATACTGAAAAGGCTGAAAACGGACAACGATACCGCGAATGTGACGAAGAATATACGGAGAATCCAGGGATACAACTTTACCCGGATACCATGCGTCAACGAGCGAACTCGGGTCGACAACACAGGGAATTTCCGACGGATCCTGATTTCTGTAAAGGACTCCTTTTGAGGGCATTAGGCGTTCGGCTACTTTAATCTCCTTGTAAGTAACATCAACAATTTCAACCCCCATAGCCGCCTTATCAGGAATCATGACACTCTGCGTAAAATACGGCAGCGCCGCATATCCCTTTTTCTCAAGGTATGGCGCACCGCGTACCGAGACATATATGAATATCTTTCCATCGGCATTCACCTTACGCAAAGAATATTCCGGCACGGTAAAATTAAGAGTTATCTCGCCCCGTGTATCACTAACAAGCGAAACCGGATTGGTGAATGTGTTAAAAGCGATGAGGACAACAATTATACATGGCAAAAACATAAATTTTTTATGTTTCTCCATAAACTACCCCCTTCCCCAAGGTAAGTTGTTAGAAGAGTATTTTTAAAAAAAGCTGCTAAAAAATTTGAATTTTGTTGCAACGGTAAAATTTTCCCCATTTCTCTTACATACATACATATATAATAATTTACTATGAAATTTCAGCAAAGTATTCATTATTATAAATAACATCTTATAATTTGCTGATAAATACTATATTCGTAAAATACACCTCCTTTTTTTGAAGAAAACGCAATCAATTTTCCGGACCCATAACCAACACACCATCGAGCCACGTTCCAATTAATATGTTATTACTTTCATCAACAACAATATCCTTAACTTCATAGAAAGGATAAAATGGCATATGAAGGCTCTGAGCCGAATAAACCGTCCATTCTACATCGTTAAATTTAACTATATACCCATTGTCTGTTTTCAATCCACCGGTAACGAACCACTTATTCCCCTCTGCATCGACTGCAATGCGATTTATCTTATAATCCTTCGTTGTTGACAATACGTCATAAACTATCCAACTATCTCCCTCATATTTTACCACACCGCATCGTGATGCAATCCACAATACACCGTGCACATCTACTACCATATCATAAACGGTTTTATTGGTAATGGGACATTCACTGGATTCAAAAACAGTCCAGGTATCAGCATTTAAACCGGCAACACCTGCATTAGTTCCAATCCAGGTAGTTCCATCCGGGCCGTGATGAAAGGCATACACTATGTTATTTGGCAATTTTGAATTCTTGGTATTGTACAGTCTCCACTCGGTACCGGTAAAGGTATTAAACCCATAGTCCGTACCAATCCACTTTGTTCCATCACTTCCGACTGATATAACATATATCTCCTCATCAACGATCCCGGAATTATTTGGAGTATATACAGTCCAGGAATTTCCATCGATATGAACCAGGCCTTTATAGGTACCTACCCAGAGAGAACCATCAATATCAATCGCCAGATCGAGTATGGTATTACCAGGCAGGTCGGAGTTGTCAGTGGTGAATGTTTTCCACACGGTACCTTTCAATTGTGACAAACCTTCATCAGTACCTATCCACAGTGTCCCGGTTTTATCCCGTACAACTGAGGTAATATTATTACTGGCCACTCCGGAATTGCTTTTGTTATACACATACAACAATCCAACGGTAATATCCCCGACCGTATCGTTGGGTGATACGGAAATCGATTCTATTAGCATAGTATCGGTTGCAGGATCGTTTATTCCGCAGTAATGGATATTTGACACCTTGACCGCAGGAACCGAATCAAGAATTATATATTTTCCATTGATTAGTTCCAGATCGTTCAGATTACTATGGATATCGGTACCCAGGATATAGACATAACCGTTGAGAATATCCAAGTCTTCGGGCAGAGGCACTTTAATTGCGCCGGGCTTTTTAAGAGTATCAACGACAGTATCACCATCGGACTGGATATCAGCAATGCTGATGCTATATTTAAGGGAGCGCTCCAGAGTATTTAAATTTATTCCTTCTATATTATAATACGAGCTGTCACTGATATTAAAATGATATCTCCCAGAGTCATCGGTCGTGTCGATAAATGAATCCGGAAGAGTTTCATATAACGGATTAAATGTCTGAGGAATGAGCGTCACCCGGGTATTCTTTGCAACGGCTCCGTCAGGCATTATCATCTTCCCGGCAATTGTCTCGATACCGCCGCCGTCGGATACCTGGGTCGGTGACTCCATACTGCAGTGAAACCTCCCTGCCCAAAGTATTACTACAATCAGTGCTGACTGCAGTATTCTCATGAACCCTCCTCCCTGAATACTTTTGATACGGGAAACACCGCAAAGTTGCATTGATAGACCCTGTCGGGACTGCTGCACTTTTGTGCTGCATCAAGCAATTTTTCCCGCAATCTGCTCACTTCCCGGGAAATCATCCGATATTCATCCTCAGAAATACTCAGTGTTAATGTAGACATATCACGTTTCGTTCGGGAATATCTGTCAAAGGCGTCTTTTGCCAGATCCATCATAGCCCGCTGGAGATTAACCAGAGCAACGGATTTAATCTCCTCACCGGTACTCCATACCGGCTCAATCCGCCGGTAAGCCCCATCCTCCGATTTTTGTATCAGCTTTAATTTTTCGAGTGTTTTTACCGCCTTCCTGGCCTCGGATGGTTTTATCGGCGGTTGTACAATGCCAGCCAGCTCTTTATAATCGCCCCGAAAAGGATAAAACGCCAGTATCTCACGTATTGCCAGGTAATACCAGTTATCAAACAGTTTGTACTGCTCGGCAGAGAGGATATTTTTATCACTCTTTTTAAATGACATGAGTGTTTCAAAGTATCTGTTTTTTGCATCATGTGTCTTTGCCTTACAGAACAGAACCAGTGTCTCAAAATACTGCGCCTCTTTTTTACCCATTTTTAATAAGGCAACAAACTTTGGCACCAGACGCCGTGAAATATGCCGCTCCCCTTTGATGATTTTTGAAAAATAACCGGAATCAAACTCCAATTTATTGGCAATAAACCTGTGCGAAAAACGGGAATCCAGTTTTTTCCGCTCCAGATAGTAGTCCCGGAGAAACTTCCTGTAATCCAAATAGTCAAAAACACTGACCACCGGTTCACCCCTCACATGCGTTAATCCATACAAATGGCTTATATAATGAAATATATTCCAAATTTTTATAAAAACCGGAAAAATTTCACTTTTTTTTGTCAGCAGCTTTTTCGGCATCTTTCAATCGAAGACACACCGGTACTATAATGCAACGTTACATGGAGGCAATCGAAACGGAGATATATAAATTATATAACCCTTTTAATATCAAAGTATTACGCATATACTCCACACTACTGTTTTTTAAATTGGTGGTATACATTTCTGTGATAAAGGAAATAGTTAACAACAATGTTTGGAAATATCCTACAATGTGCGGGTTGGAAGTGATTCGATTTTTGTCAGCATTCGCCTGAAAAAACTGTTTCTCCACCTTCCGGGATGAGAGGTCCATATTACCAAGAACTTATTATTTGGTAAGAACAAACCTGTTCATGATCTTTTTATTGCCCGCCTCTACCGATACTAAATGCATACCTGAGGCCGATACAGGAAGAGTATACCATACACCCGTTTGCAAAACCGGGAAGCTTGCCAGTTTTTTACCCTGAAGGTTCCACAGCGTTACCGTGTGTTTTCCGGGAATGGAGATTTTTACAGCGAACGATCCTTTTATCAATGTTATCGAAACCGCCTGATCCTTCAGAGCGCCGGTATAAGCAATGCTGTTGTTTCCAACCGGTATATCTTTGAAACAGGGCATACAATTTCGTGCTGTTACCGTTAGTTTTACACTTGTTTCATTTGCAGGTACGGTAACCGATACAGTAGCATCAGATCTGCCCTGTATTATCTGGCCGGATAAAAATCCGTTTACTGAACCGTAGAGTCCCACGCGTCCGTCAATGGTTCTACTGAAGGCAAGTTCTATATTCTGCGCACCGGTCTGAAGCCTTGTGGGAGCTGTCACCGATAATTCCGCCGGAGTATCGGTATACACCATAAGCGAGGGATCGCCGAACAGTGTCCAGGTATCAAACGTTTCCAGATACTGGCCGGAAGAGCTGATATCCAGAATTTTAGAACCTCCATTATAGATAATACCTCCAAGAGAGATTGCCTCTTCGGCACAGAGCACACTATTCATCTCCTTCTGGCCATACTGGGGCGGTGTCCACGGCTGGCTGATATACGATCCTAAATAGGCAATCGTACCGGTGCTGTCCAGTCTCGTCGCGCATTCGGCAATACACTCACCACTCACATCAAACTCGCCGTTGTTGCATGCAACGGAAATAATAACAGGGAGCATATTTGTGTTGGTGAGAGCTTCAAAGGTAGAATTGGAAACCGAGCCTCCGGAAAAACCGAAATAGGTCTGGCCGCCGTGTCCCATATAATTGTACCAGCCTCTGCCGTCATTCAGTGAAGTTGGAATATCCGCATTACCGCTCTGGTTCTGGTATACTTTATCAACAACCGTGTAGGTATAGGTAAGCATAGCATCCCGTATATCATCAATCCACTCATAGTCCGGAGGACTCCCTTCATCACTTCCATGACCGATTGCCTTATGGTACCAGTCACCGTCAGGATCCGGCTCCTTTTCATACTTCAGCACCTTATTCACCATAGCGGTTGCCTGTGACACCGTTTCAACGGAAAACCGTCCGACAAAGATATCAGGATAGTCGTCATTGCCATCCACCTTGGTATATGACGGATCAGATAAACCGCCCGATGCATAGGGTGAGGGAATATCCTCTGCATCACCGACCAGAAGCACATACATGATACCGCTGTCCTGATACATTTCCTTTATGAAACCCTGCAATGCTGCAGTTCCTGAACCGCCCGTTTCTGAGGGGTATTCATATAACCGTGTTTTAATCCCCTTCTGGTTTTTCCATGTTACCAGCGGCTCAAGCGCGGATGCATAAGATGATGCGGTAACAACCACCATACCTTCACCGTCAGCGATAGGATCGTAGCGGGTTTGCATCTGTTTGGGATAATTAATAAAGTGATTCTTATGCAGAGCTGACAGCATTCCATGGCTATGGCCCGTTGCCCCGGAAAGCACATTTTTCGTGGAAATACCGGTTTGTTTAATTATAACGGTAACAGACTCTGCAATTTTCAGTACACCCCTTGCTGCATTGTACCTGAAAGGATAAAAATAGACGGTCAGACCTCTTATGCCCCGCATGATATAAGGTTCACCCAGTTTAACCGGTTCTTCGGGATACCAGGTATCTTTCAGATAAATATCTGCGAACGTATACGGTATTGAAGCGACATTCTGATTCCGGTATATAACGCCGCGTGAAGGCAGGAATGTGGCAACAGCTTTCTGCGTATATTTCACATCAACGATTTCATATCCCATTGAAGCATCTCCCGGAATAACAACACTCCGGAAAAAATAGGGCAACGCGGGATAGCCTTTTTTCGAAAGCAGCGTCCCTTCCGAAACCTTGAGCCGGGAGCACTTTTTCCCCGCAATAACAACATTTTTCAGAGCATAATCGGGTACTTTGAAATGCAGGACAATCTTACTTCCTTTATCCTCAATAAGGGTAATTGCAGCAAAAACATTATAGTAAGCAAGCATGACTCCCACAATGATTAAAACCGTTTTAACGGAATGTGTTACCATAGTATATTCCTTTCCCGGCAAAATCAGACATATTTGCCGTATCAGTTTAAGCGCTTATTTTCTAATTATATCCGAGTTTAAGAAAAAAATAAAGCCTTAATTGGTGCCTGTTAACATAAGGATCGTTTCTGAAATATGGTAGGAATTTATTGTTTTCCGAATATTTCTGGTATGAATATCAGAAAAAGAAGTAAAATTCTTTTCCATGCCCGTAACATTAAAGACAAGGAAAAATATACCATACAATTACTATATGACTGCAACTATTAACCATTCAGGTGGATTTTTATATTTTGAATAAATATAAGATCCCCACTACCACCAAGCAAGAAAAAAAGCCCGCAACCATAAATCCGTTAAAAAAGGCGGTTGTACTTTCGGCAAAAATTAAAGAATCTACTGATTAATCAGGGGAAAAAACGAAAAAATATTAGTGGACGACTGTAATGCTTCTCATGGAATCGGATAATCCTGCCCATAAATTAAGTTATTTTA
>CAZIYW010000078.1:0-24420 GCA_964543525.1 uncultured Fibrobacterota bacterium
TCCGGTACTGTCAATAATATCGAAGAAGCATACCTCATGAAAAACAATTACCCTTATAAGGCGAGCGACGTCCGATACATCTCAGCCACTGCATGCTCTGCATCTTTTTACGTGCCGGCGTATGCTGGAGGCGGCAGCTACAGCATTGCGGTAGTCACCATGTCGCCAACTGACACCGTATTCGGTTTCAACTGTTTTTCCATAGCCGATTCAGCACAACCATATGTATCCTCAATCAGCCCGGATATAATCGCTCAGGGAGAGACACTGGCTGTTACCGTTACCGGTATAAATACTGCATTCGCGATAGAGCAGGGCACTCAGACCGTTTCCAATATTAAGCGCCTGTTTATTCGCCGTCTGGATACACAACATACCGCCACTTCCCTTAAGCTTGGCGGTAAGCGAACAGTTACCGGTACATTCGCAATATCGCCGGATGCTGTAACGGGCGACTATGATCTCGGAGTGGAGCTGAAAAATCCCCAGAGCACCGCGTACTGTTACAGATGCATGCATGTTCTGACGGAGAACAATGATCTGCCCGTGTTCCTATCGGTCCCGGATAAAATTGCTCTGGTTGATTCTGTTTATACCTACACAATTCAAATCGGGTCCCGAAGAGGCGTAACAATAACCCCGGCAGTAATCCCGTGGTGGCTTACGTTCTCACAGGACAGCGATAAAACAGCAACACTGAGCGGAACACCCCACAAGTCTGATGTCGGTTCCCATAAAGTTATTTTAACCGCGCAGAACGGTGTTGGGCCCGATGCCGTACAGGAGTTTATTGTTACTGTGGAAACAGGCACGCCCATCAAACAGGATAAGCTTGCAGTATCCGCAAATGCCTTCGGTATAGCACCCAACCCTCTTCCCGCCAACCGGAATGATTTTATACTGCAACTTCCCGGCGGAAAGTGGCAGAGTGCTCAGGTGCATATTTATGACTGCCTCGGCAACACCATTTACAGCGATTCCCACACTCCGGAGGTTATCCGTAAATCCGGTGCCACTGTCCGGTGTAACCTGAAAAAAGCTCGTGCAAAAGGGCTTGGAGCAGGTGCCTATCTTGCGGTTATCACGCTGGAGTATGGTAACGGGACAAGAGATGTGTTTAAACAACATGTCGGTGTAAAGTAACAAATTCAATTGGTCATGACCTTGTCTGTTTCTAATTTTTGCCACCATACTCCTTGTCTTCGGTGATTTAATTTTTAATAATATGCCGCAGATTATTAATCTGTTCCCGGTGCTTTTACTTACTCATTCGTCTATTGAGGGACCCGGATTTTGCGGAATCTATTATTATCACGTGTCAATGTAAAACCCCGCCGCTTAAGCTGCTGTCGGATTATTTTGTTTTCGCCGTATTCATATATTCATGCAATAGCAACCCCAAACAACTCCACCACCCGCAAAAAATCCTCAGGAAGCGGCGCTTCAAAAAAGACCTCCTTCCCGCTGAACGGATGAACAAAGGAGATATGTCGGGCATGCAGTGCGTGGCGCGAAAAGCATTTAAACACAGCATAAGCAAAAGGACGGTCGAGGGGCTGGAGCTGCTGCACTTTTTTTCTGTCGCCGCCGTACAGGGGATCGTCAACCACGGGGAATCCTGCGTGGCTGCTGTGGATACGAATCTGGTGGGTCCTGCCGGTGATCGGATGAAATCTGAGGAGGGATATTCCCGATTTATATGCAATGAGGGTATACCCGGTAGATGCCTCTTTTCCTTTTTTAGTGACGCAGTAGCGCAGGGGATCATTTTTCTTTCTGCCGATGGGAGCGTCGATTCTGCCGGTATCCTCTGGCCTGCAGCCGATACATACCCCGATATACTCCTTGGTAATCTTTCGTGAGGCGAAGAGATCGGCAAGCGCGTTATGCGCTTCATCATTTTTTGCCGCCACAATAACGCCTGAGGTGTTTTTATCCAGACGGTGTACAATTCCGGGACGATCCTCTTCACTTCCGGATGACAATGAATCGAGGTGATACAGCAGCGCATTCACCAGGGTATGATCGGGATTTCCGCTGCCGGGGTGAACGACCATGCCTGCGGGTTTATTTACAACAACAAAATGATCGTCTTCATACAGGATATACAGATCGATATTCTGCGGCTCCAGGTGGATTCCGCTCATCTGTGTTAACGCAGCTTCATTGACCGTAACAACATCTCCCGGTTTCAATACCGTCCGTTTTTTCGTGTTAATATCATTAAGCAGGATTGCCCCGTCATCGATACATTTCTGGATTTTGGTACGGGAGATTGTCGGGAAGTGTTCGGCAAGAAAAACATCGAGACGGCGGTGTGCACACTTTTCATCGACAGTAAATCTTTTAAGGCCGGGTTTTTCACTCATTATCATTACGTCACTCTATAATACCCTGTTATGCCTGAGTGTTATCCGCTTTATTTTGTTTTTTTCTCAACTCAAACAGCAGTAAATCCAGAATTATCAGGCTTACCCCGATAGTAATATATGCATCGGCCAGATTCCATATGGGCCAGGGATTAAAGGGCGGGAATCCGAGATCGACCCGTATAAAATCAACCACCCCCTGTCCGGGCCTGATGATTCGGTCAAACAGGTTACCCAGCGCACCGGGCATGATAAAAGAGATACCCCAGTAGGAAAATTTCGCATGGGATTCGATATTTTTATAATAAATGATTATAAGGACTACGGCAATTACCGAGAGAATATAGAAAAAAATATTTACCGGAAATGACGGGAACCATGCTTTGGGATTCAGACCGAAAATCGCACCTTTATTAAAGATAAGCTGCCACTGCAGCAGCTTACCGATGACCGGTACCTGCACTCCGTGCTGCAGCTTTGTGAGAGCGAGAAATTTCGTATACCAGTCGAGGAATAACCCTGCACCCGATACAATAAAAAACAGCTTCCACTTATGCCCGGCAACATCAAACATTAATTTCTCCAATACACGAATGGTTGTTACGGTTATATCATTTATATTAATGGATTGAATAAAATACCATTTTGAACCACTTTTTCCTATGATAGCGTATCTAAAAATAATTCGACCAATAAATATTGTTCTGTCCGCTGTCGGGGTTTCATTGGGCTTCTGGCTCACCGATGTATCTGCGCCTTTGACTGATGTGGTATTACTTATTCTGACAGTCACCTGTGCGGTCGGTTACGGTAATGTTATTAATGATATCAAGGATGCTCCCGGCGACAGGATCAACCATCCGGACCGGCCACTACCGCGGGGAGACGTTTCTCCCAAAGGAGCTCTTATCTTTGCAGCACTACTCGCCCCGGGAGCACTTTCCGCCAGTTTTCTCATTTCCCCCGCTCACGGTATTGCCGCATTTATCCCGCTGGTGCTGCTCACCCTGTATACCCTGTTTCTGAAAGGCACTCCCCTGCTGGGAAATATTCTTATCAGTCTGCTGGTGGCATATACCCTTATATTCGGCAGTATCCACTCACCCGATACAGCTATTATTATCATACCGGCGTTCTGTGCATTCCTGCTTAATTTCTCGCGTGAAATAATCAAGGATATGCAGGACAGGGCGGGTGATTTACAGACAGGATTAACTACCACGGCTATACTTCCCGCATCCATACTAAAAGCGGTACTCAGCGGTATCAGCGTGGTCTATATGCTCTGTTTCCTTCTGCCGGTCGTTGTGGGTCATTTCCATATGATATATCTTTTAAATTGCATCTCCATCATACTGCCGTTACACATTTTCTGGCTCGTCAAGCTCCTGCGCAGTACTGCACCGGCTCACTTAGAGAC
This sequence comes from uncultured Fibrobacterota bacterium, assembly GCA_964543525.1. GTDB lineage: Bacteria > Fibrobacterota > Chitinivibrionia > Chitinivibrionales > JANQEN01 > CBDVBE01. The sequence goes on from CAZIYW010000078.1 coordinate 3,790, forward strand.
CATAGCGACGGCGATAAAAATTGAAATGTTCGCCGGGCTGGCCGCACTGACGGTGGACAAGCTCGTTACGGTTCCCGTTTCCTTCTTTTAGCAATTTTTCAGCACCTGGTACTACTTGAGGGATGCGCCCGGTTCCGCATGACTCTCCAGGTTACCGAATGCGGAAAATTTTTATTCCCCGGCTACACTTCCGCTACCTACTACTCCGGATGCTGTTATATTTTCATTACCGTATGGAAATGTATTGCGTACTGACTTACTTATGGCAATGGTGACGGATACTGTCTTTTTATCCATGCAAAAAAATATCCAGAAACTATATTTTTAATATGATACAACAATTTACCGAACGACGACAGCATATACGGGTACCGCTTACCTATGTCACGGTGGAGGTATACTCTTCCGTGAAAAAGCTTGAAGAGCAGGAGACCTGCTCAATAGTTGATATCAGTGTCAACGGGATGAAATTCATCTCTCAGAAAAATTTTCAGATAAGTCAACCGTTACGGGTTACCTTTGTGCTGCCGGGCAGTACAATCCCTATTCGTGCCAATGCCGCGGTTGTCTATCAGCAGCCGCGTGAATCCCTGCTCCACACAGGTATCCAGTTTACCAATCTCGGTCTCGTCGAATTTGCCCTTTTAAAGAAATATATTGAGACCTTTAACAAGAAAAACTAAGTTAACTCATTGATTTTTAAATATATTAGGTTCTTCGCGTATGGCAACAGATACCATGAACCTTTCTCGGCAAAAAAGCGACTATATGGTACGACGCAGCCACGAAGGGAAAAAACACGAACATCTGGACAACGAACAACTGGTAGACGGCTGTCGCGCAGGCGACAAACACTGCCAGAGGCTGCTGTTTAAAAAATACCGTGAAACGGTCTTCTTTGTAATTTCCCATACATTGGGAACGAATTTCGACAAAGATGATATCTTACAGCAGGTATTTATTAAAATTTTTAAGAGCCTGACCGGCTTTAAAGGATTATCATCACTCGATACATGGATTTACCGGATAACAACAAAAGTATGTATTGATCAGTTACGGAAAAAGTACAGAAAACGACAATTACAGGTTATCCGGAATCCTGATGTACTGGAAAATCGCCGCGACACCACACTGAGCAATCCATACGAGGAAAGAGAACAAGAGGAGTTAACCAAACAGATATACAGCGGCCTGGAGAAATTGAGTATCGAGAAACGCCTGGTAATCACCATGTTTGAGATGGAAGGGTTTTCATTACAGGAGATCTCAAAAATACTTAAAAAGCCGATAGGCACAATAAAATCGCGGCTTTTTCACGGCCGGAAAGAACTGGCGGGGCACTTGCGAAATTACTTGAATACAGAAGAGTAAAAGGTATGGAAACGTTACAGAACCAGGAAAAACTACCTGAAATTCAGCGTCTGCGAACGCTGCTGCAATCGGTTCCCGAAGAGACGAAATCGGAGCATGCATGGCAGGCATTGGAAAACTCGCTTTTTGCCCGTATGGATGAAATGGAGAGTATCCGTGCATCCGGAAGCAGAAAGTTATTTCGGTTTCCGGTTATGCCGGCTGCTGTGTTTCCTCAGCGGATACTCGGTATTGCCGCCGCTGCCTGCCTGGTAGTCCTTATAGGGGTTGAAACATTCTATACCGCATACCGATCAGCACCCCGTCCTCTGGCCGACTCACAGATTCTCGGGGTAAAAGGCAACGTAACGTATAAAACCCATAAAAGCGTCTATACAGGGAGACCAATACAGAAAGGCCAACAGCCGCCTTATCTTTTCAAGGAGCAGGTTTTCGAGACCGCTGCAGGTGCTACGTGCATCGTACAAATCGATGAAGGCAGCAGCTTTATTCTCTCCGAGAATACAAAACTCTCGGTAAAGAAAGCCGATTCCCGCAGTATCGATTTTTTCCTGCATACCGGCAGTATCCTCGCCTCAGTAAGCAAACGGCAACAAAATCAGACATTCATGATACACACCGAGGATGCTGAATGTAAAGTTATCGGCACTATCTTCAGCGTTTCGGTCTCACCGACCTCGCACCGAACAAACCTCACAGTTGTCAAGGGAACGGTTTCTATCTCGGGTAAAAAGGAGACCGGGTCGCAGGAGCTGGTACAGTCCGGCCAGACTGTTTCGGTAAACAACGATAAGGTGATGAAACCACAGACCGCAACCGACGAACAGATAGATATCCACGCGCTTTCACTCCTTAAAATGGCTGAGGAAATGAGAGCAGAGTCAACCGTCCCGACCGGCCTGCTTGATATCGCCTCATCGCCGGAAGGTGCAAAGATTTTTATCAATGAAAAATTTATCGGCAAGACGCCGCTGGCCGTTACCTATCCATCCGGGAACTATACCATTACCTTAACCCATCCGGATTTTACCACCTGGGAAGACCGGATTACGGTAAAACAGCTCAATTCTTCCTTTATCACCGCGTCTCTGCAACCAAAACCGGAGGAAAAGGAGCCCGCTGCCGCAAAACAGGTCGCACGCAAAAATCCGTCGACACGGAAAAAAGCAATCACCCCTAACAAAAAGGATAAACAACCGAAACAAACAGTCCAACCGGCGCGGAAGGATACCAAGGATTTCGGTTTCATCATGAATCCGGCCTTTGTTGAAGCGCTTATGCAGATGACAATCGGTGAATACCAGAAAGCGCTCGTTATTCTTGATTCACTGAAAGAACTCCCTGAGATAAGTATTACAGAGAAGATTCGCATCATGAGTAAAATAGCCGCCTGTTATAAAGGCATGGGCAACTTTGAGAAAACGCTCAGGGTATTGACCCGGCGGTATAAAGAGGCTGCGATCGATATCGAGAAAGCAAACATACTCTGGGAAATTATTAACGTGAAAGCAAACTGCCTGCAGGACTATGAAGGGGCAGAGAAAGACATTCTTACCTATATCGAAAAATATCCCAACGGCACCTGGATAGAATCAGCATACGCGAAGCTGGGGGAAATTCAATATATTACCGGAAAATATGCAAAGGCAATAGGCACCTTCCAGTACCATATCAACCTTTTCAAATCAAGTGATGTTGTTGAAAAATCGGTCTACACCCTGGCAAATATCATGCGTCTTGACATTAAAGACTATGCCATGGCCGTTAAATGGTATACAAAACTGCTGGAAGAGTACCCCGGAAGCAGCTATTACGGTAATGCACTCTTTGAACGAGCCGATTGTTATGAAAAACTTAACCGGCACAGTAAAGCACAAAAGGATTATAAAAAATATCTCGAACTCTACCCCGAAGGTCATCTAAAAGCGCTCTGTTCTTCCCGTCTTACACTTCAGGAATAAATCATCAGTAAAACAGACCATTTAGATTTTCCTTCAAATAAGCGGCGCCGGAAACAGAATCCTGTTTCCGGCGTTTGTATTTGCTGTCTGATAGTATTTTGTTATTTTACTTGCATGCATGTCTATTAAAACGGAGTGACAAACCTTCATGAAAAAAAGCACAGCGGCACTGTTTTTTCGTCGGTTATTCCTTATACTCAGTATACTCATTGCTCCTATTACCTCCCTACAGGCACAATCGAAATACACACAGCAAATCAGACTCGATCAAGTCGAACGACGAGGCGTATACGACATTATGAAGCTGTATATGGATGAAATTTGTATAAAGGAGATTCCTTTTTTCATAGCACTTCACCGCTGTTTCTATCTGGACAAACGTCTTTCCAGAGGGTATCGTCTCATACTGAAGAAAAAAACTATCATGGCACTAAAGAAAAAGGCCGTCAAACTATACAAACTCACTGAGCTTGAAAAGAGCTTAATTTATAATATCAATAGTATTGTCCTCTATAAAAAAAAGGAAAACCGGTATAAAAAACATTTATGTAATTTTATCCTGAACCTTGAAGCGGGCGTATATGAAATCCCTGAAACCGGCGGTGCAAAACTGGTGGTACCCGGCAAAATCATGGGATCCATATATTACAACCGGAAAAACCGGCGCAACAAAATGACCGTGTATCTTCATACCGGCGGTATCAAGCTGGAACTGCCAAAATACGCAAAACGGCTCTCTCTGGGCATACTCGATGACATGGATATCGGTATCGCCGAACTTGAATATGTTAAGATGAACTGGGTTACGCGACTGGTCTATGTTAAAAGCAGGGAAAATCCTGAGCGGAAAGGCTGGTCGCTTAATACCACGGAATGCAATAAGATCAGACCGTATTCGAGCAAATAATACGAATTACCATAGAATTTTTTGTAAAGAAAGATACAATCATTCCGGTTACTTTCGGGGAACATGACGATGTATATTAAAAACGGGACCTTTACAATTCGCAGAACCCTCTCGCGACAGGATAACAACATTCTTCTCATTAGTATAAAAAACCTTTCTCCCAACCAGCTTACCAAAAATCTGAAGTGACGGCAACGAGAAAAAATTTATATGGGTACAATCCTTCGTATACCACCAGGATAAAAAATCCGTTCCCTCCCGATACAACGCGGTTCGTATCAGAATATACCCCTCAGGTTTCACCAGTTTTCTAATCAGCGCGGCTTCTTTACGAATATCGCGAAAATGCTCAATCACTTCACAGAGTATTATGATATCGAACTTTTTTTCGGATGCAGGCAGTAGTATGGTATACAGAGGATCATAGGGCGTAGTGTTTATCCCCCGCTTCTGCAGTATACCGGTGAGAACCGCATGCTCGCCGCAACCGTAATCCAGTACCTCGGGCCGGGAAACCGGAATGTGGTGCAACTCTCCGGCCACAGAATTCAGGTAAGACACATAACCGCTGTCAGTGAGGGTATTCGTATGTAAACGATAGCGTTCTTTTTCCCCTGCGGGTGAAATGAATTCCGACGACGACACAAAAACAAACGTGCATGAATTGCAACGATAATAATTCCTTCTTCCGTCATTGCCGAAAAAAGAGCATGATTCCGATTTGCAGAGTCGACATTTCATAAAAAAAGATATTACCGGTAGGAGGCAAAAACCGTCTCTATCTGATTTCTTGTTTTTCTGCAGGCTTCAGCACTGAGACGGACTCCCGTCGTCAGGTCGAGCATGGGGATGCTGTTGAGTCGTATATTCAGGAGCGCGGTCCAGAAGGCCCCAATACCGGAGAGTTGAGCAAGTTCATTTTTACTTGTTTCAAAATCCCTTATGCGATTATCTTCCCGGTTTTCCAGAAACTCCTGCAGCAGGTTCTCCATGCGGGAAACAATGGCGGTAAAACGTCCGGATTCCTCCCTGCTCATTTCAAATTCTTCCTGCGAATATCCGGGTTGAGACATATCGGTTTCAAAAGCCCGCCGCACAATAAATGCGCCCGCAGTATTTACATAGGAAAAAGAATGCGGTTTCGTCGTCAGCAACGAATAATCACCATCCGTCTGCACCGAAGTACGATAAATATCACACCGGGGATCGGGAGGAACCGCATCGTTGACAAGGCAATGCAGCACCGTTTCCGGGAGTATTGATTTCATACACAGCATGGATTTACAGGTGTCACAGAAACAGGGCCTCTGACTGCAGCCGCCGGAAAACACAAAGTGGCCGCTGCCATAGGGACCGGTTTCAACCGGATTGGTGGTACCGAACAGGGCGAACGTTTTTACCCGGAAGGCCGCCGCAGCATGCATAAGTGCGGTGTCACCGGTTACACAGGCCTGTGCCATGCTGCAGTTGGCTGCTGCTTGGCGGAACGTTGTATCCCCTGCCGTAGTCACGCCCTCTTCACCAATCAGCTCCTGAATACCGGCAACAATCTCCCGCTCCGCCGGAGCACCTGAAAGAACGACCTGCCAACCGTCCTCTATCAGCATTCTCCCCAGCGTCGCATACAGTTGAATCGGCCACCGCTTTGCGGAATATGCGGCACCGGGCTGGAACACCACCAGTTTTCCGTTACCCAAATCGACATTGTGTGAAAGGAGGTACTCTTTTGCATCCTTTTTTTCCTGGTCTGTCAAACGGATGGTATACCCGCTGCGGTGTTTTTTTACGCCGGCAATTCTCCGGTAGACATCAACCGCATGAAGCGCATTATAGCGCCGGGCAAAAGGAATCGCATACAGATACTCCGACCATGTGCCAAACAAGGCATCATTACCTTCACGGAGGAAACGACACCCCTTTATTACTTTCGCAGGAATGAGGGATACCAGATTCGAAAGGTATCCATGCTGCGATAAATTAATAATACTATCGAATTTTCGATTCCCCAGCTCTCCAATAAAGTGAATAAAATCGCGTGAACCTTTATTCCAGTCACCGCTCCGCAGCGTGTCACGGATTGTTTTTCGCGGAAAAATAACCAGTTCATCCAGATGCGGGTTATTCTCCACCCCTCCTTCAAATCCCTGCTCAACAAGGAAAGAGAGGTGTGATTCAGGATGCCTGCTGCGCAATCCCTCGATGACCGGTGTTGCCATAATGACATCACCGAGATTATTCGGCAGTATCACCAGTATTCTCTGCACCCTGTCCTCGGTCAAATTATTGATACCCCTTTTCTTCAAAGGTGTATGTTCGCATTATCTTCTTACAGAGAAGGATAAACAGATCATCATCGGTAAGGGGCTCTTTCCCGATTTTCCTCTTTACTTTTTTACAATTTTCTTTGAATGATTCGGCTGACGTTATTTCTTGTATCTCTTTATCCATACTGCACGGTCGTTTTATGTCCGATTTATTGTAAGGGACAGTTATTTTACCGATTCAGAATATCATTTACCGGGAATGATACTACTTTTCACTGTATTTCATAAATACTGTTACTGCCATTCACCCGGTAACACTCATTTTCATATTCCAGTCATGCATCACCGGCTGGAACCCGTTTTTAAGGAGATCGAGCCGCATATCCTCAACGGAGCGATGGTCCGCTATTTCAAATTGCGTTGTCGACGGTTTTTCCGTATGACCGCCGACTGCGGTGGAGACACCGGCCGATACTTTCGTGATACCCAGCGGTATAACGCCGTCCCTGAACCGTGGCGTTTCCCGCGTGGAAAGAGTAATCCCCACGGTTGGGAAGAGCAGTCTGAAGGCCGTAATAATCTGAACCAGCTGTTTGTCGGTAACCGGGAAGCGTGGTACATACTCTTTAACCAACGGTCGGATTCGCGGGAACGAGAGGGTGAGTTCAACCTCCGGATACTGTTTCTGCAGGTATCGGGCATGCAGTGCGGTACAATAGACCTCCCGGCGGAAATCGTCCAAGCCAAGGAGAGCGCCGATAGTGACACTGCGTATATTTTTTCTGCAGGCGCGATCGATCGCTTCCAGCCGGTACACAAAATCCTTCTTCGGCCCGGTCGTATGCAGAGTACGATAGAGCTCTTCGTTATACGTCTCCTGATATAACGTAAGGGAATCGACATAACCGGCGGCGATAAGGCTGCCGTACTGCTCCTCCGTCAGTGGATACATTTCTATTCCCACCGCAGAAAAACAATCGGCGATAACGGAGAGACTTTGTTCAATATAGGTATAATCTGCCACCCGGTGATCTTCACCGGTCAGCACCAGAATATGTCGCAGACCTGTATCGCTGATTACACGCGCCTCACGCCGGATTTCTTCCAGCGTCAATTGCCGTCGCTCAATCGAAAAGGCATTTGAAAATGAGCAGTAGGGGCATCGGTTTCGGCAGTAATTTGAAATGTACAGCGGGGTAAACAGTGAGATAACACTGCCGAAATGTTTCCGGGTGAGCGCGGCTGCCCGCTGTGCCATATCTTCCAGGAACGCCCCGGCCGTTTCGGACAGGAGCACCGGTAAATCGTCAAGCGTAAGCTTACTCTTCCGAAGGACTGCCTCGACCCGTGCCGAATCGATTGACTGCCACTGCCGCTCATCATGAAACCGACGGTATTTTCTGAGGATATCAATGAATGCCATATTCAAAAAACTCTTATTCGTTAAGGAATCCGGTAAGCGGTGACGTCGGTCGAGCGGTTTTTGACTCAGCGCCCAGTCCTGCGCGGTACGCTGCTCGTCCTGCCCGGATCGCCAGTTTAAATGCCTCAGCCATCTGTACCGGATTACTACTCGTCGCGATCGCGGTGTTGAGCAGAATTGCATCAACGCCCATTTCCATAGCGTGTGCTGCATGGGAAGGTTTTCCGATACCGGCGTCAACAATAATCGGCAAAGCAATCTCTTCAACCAGTATTTCGATCAGCTCGAGAGTTTTCAGTCCCCGGTTGGTGCCGATTGGGGCACCAAGCGGCATGATGGCCGCGGCACCGGCATCAGCCATGCGACGGGCGGCAGCCAGATCCGGACACATATAGGGCAGCACCACAAATCCGTCGCGGGTAAGAATCTCCGTCGCCCTGATTGTTTCCATATTATCGGGTAATAAGTATTTCTGATCTTTGATTACTTCGATTTTAATCCAGTTGCCGCAGCCGATTTCGCGGGCCAGGTGCGCAATACGCACCGCCTCCTCCGCAGTACGTGCTCCCGAGGTATTCGGCAGAAGGGTTTTCCCTTCGGGAATATACTGCAGAAAGGACTCATCCCTTCTATCAAGGTCAACCCGTCGGAGCGCAACCGTAATAATATCACACTCCGCCGCAGCAAGGACCTCGCGAATTATCCGGTCATCAGGGTATTTACCCGAACCGGTAATGAGCCGTGACCTAACTTCCGTCCCTGCAATGACAAGGGTATCATTATCCACTAGGTAACTCCTACGCACTATCTTTTATGTATACGATAACCCGGTTAACACCTGTTCACTGCGTTAAAAATAACTTATGGATACAATCAGCAGTCCACGAATGAAGGAATTTGATAAATTATCGGAAGGATTTCCTAAAGTACTGAAAATAAAGGGCATTACTTCTCACGGATATTCTCCAGAGCCTCTTTTTCCGTGTCAAAAAAACTGCAGGAACTTACCGATGGAAATAATTCAAAGAGATTCTTAATTACCGGATTGGCACCGTAGAGAATACATTTTCTCCCGAGGTTTTGTATTTTCTCAACAAAATCGTTGAACAACTGCGCCCCGTAGGTATCGATCATATCAAGCTCCTCGAGGTTAAACACAAAAGATACCGCGCCCTCATCCGGTTCAAATTCACTTACTGCGGATAAATCGTGAAGAGAAGTCATCTGGCCGGAGAAGGTAAGTCGATATATCCCATCTTCCAGCTGGGGTATAAATATAAACCCGCCCGGTTCATCCGAAACCTTCTTCACCCATAGTTCCTCTTTTGACAATTCAAATTCAACGTCGGTGGCATATATCTGAAAAACGCGATCGAGATTGACGGAGGACAGCAGATTACGGATTTTTTTCGAAACATTCACCAGCGATATTATCTTCTCTTTTTCCTTTGCCTGTCGCTGCAGATGAATAAGAAGACCTATCCCGGAGCTGTAGAGTGCGCTGGTTTGCGAGAAATCAAGGACGAGCTGGTTATCACCGGCAGAGATATAGTTCTCAACCTGCTTTTCAACGGCAAAGCGATCATCCATACCAATGGCGTCGGGAAGAGTAATGCGAACAAACCCTTTTTCCTCATTTACTGAAAGAGATATATTATTATCCATACCGTGCTATCCTTCAGCCTCAATCATATTATCCTTCAATCTGAACAATTTGTTGGTCATACGGTTTTTGAAATCCTTATGGGAAACGCCATACATATCAAGCTTTACCCCCGGATATATTGTATTGGTCACTTTAATAAAACCGTTGTAATTGGCGGGGGAATTCATCTGTGCCCTGATCTCTTCTTCTTTCTTGTCAATATATTTTACTTTCATATTCAGGCTGTTGTAGGAATCTACCCACTTTTTTAATTCTTCACGCTGACGCCCGGTGGCGCTCGCCCCGACCTTTTTAATAATCATGGTCTTTGATTTCAACTCCCGGGAGACCGGTTCAAGCTGCTTGACAATCTTCTCCTTAACCTGCTTCAGCTCTTCAAGCTTCTCTTTCGCTTTAGCTCTGTTTTTATCAACCAGACTGACAAAAGTCTCTACATTTTTATCATTACCGATATTCACCGCTATCACACGATCATACACCGTCAGCCTGCCGCCAATGACTCCCGAATTGGGTTTTGTGGTCTCCAGCACCGAGCATACCAGATTACAGTGAAGCAGATATTTGTCGACCGTTAATTTGCCGTCGGTTTTGATCGTACTGCCCTGGGCAAAACTTACGGTAACTCCATTTGCCCCGAAAATTTCCGTATCGTCTTTGCCGATTACTCCCTTTCCAATGGTGACAAACCCTTTCCGGGATATAACCTTTGCAGACTCCACTTCCCCTTTAATCTCGATATTACCCTCCGATTCAACCACGAATCCCGGCTTTACATTACCGTTGATAACGACATCACCGGAATATTTAATATTGCCGACACTGAAATTAACGTCACCGGGAATACTGAGCATCTCGCCTACACAAATCATGTTGTTCTCCATATAGACAATACCCTCTTTTCCGGCAATTAAGAACTGGCCATCCTTCGAGATCTCAGTATTTTTTCCAGCAGGCAGACGGACATCCGCTCCCATGTTTGATTTAATCTCTTCACCCAGCACGGTTTTTCCCGGCTTCCCTTCCCGGGGCGGTATTCGTTTGGCGAGCACCTGGCCTTTTTTCACCACTACAAATGTCTTGATATCGCGGTAATTCGTTCTACCGTATTCATCAACCTTCGGTGTACTGTCCGGGTTTAAATCAACCTGCACCTCGACTTTACCGTCAACACCGTCTTCAGCGGGCAGCCCTTCAGCGACAACAACATCGGTATCATAAGCTGCATTGGAGACAAACTCCTTTATGTTCCCGTATTTGATACCGTATTTGATACCGTGACGCTGCAAAGAATAAAGAATCATGCTTTCAGTGGGTTTTATACCGGCCACAATAGACTCGGAGTCGATACGCATGACTGCTTTCAGAGGATTTACCACCTTGACAGAAACGTAGGAATCGAATTGAATGTCATAAAACTCAAATGGCGGCCCGATTTTCTCGAATTCACCCGAAGCATGCTCGATAGCAGCGGCAATTGCATCAAGGGCATAATTGACAACAAGAGCACCTTTTAATGCTTTTTCAATAGTCCCCAGCTGAAGCTGACCCTTTTTATCCCGGTCTACTTTTATATAAACACCGTCATTTCTCTCATCGACTTCAACAAACTGGGAAAGTGGATTTTGCATACTATTATCCCATGGTAACCGGTGTGATGTATCCTGGATTATTCACCTCACGCAGATGAGGTACATTCTCATCACCCCTTCTACGTAAACATCGCTCAGTCCAATTAAACCATTTAACGTACTTATTACTTAAATGATATTTAATTATACTATCGTAATAAACCCAAAACAAGCACTTTATTAAAGTTACCCGACCGGAATGCCTGATGAACCATTCCGGTAATCGTCAAAAAACATTTCAATTTCCCGCGCACACTCCTGTGCCCCCACGGATTTAATTTTTTCCGGCGGCATATCGTTTTCAATCTTCTGTAATGCGGGTTGCCAGGTAAGAGAATAAAAATCATCAGGCGGAATACGGTAGCCGTGCCCCCATTCCAGTATCGCTTCTTCAAGGACCGGATGCTCGGCAAAATTTTCACGAGGTACATATATAAGCGGCACACCATTACAGAGGCATTCCGAGTAAACCCCATAGCCGATTTTCGTAATCATGACATCCGTTGAAGCTGAAAGGTCCTGGTAGGGGAAATTTGCTTTATCGATATGATGGAAATTGGCGGGTGAGCCAGGGAGCGGATAAACTCCTATAAATTCCCACTCTGTTAATGTTTCCAATTCCTTCCAACAAACAGAATCCATACCAAAATCGCCGGTATAAATCAATCCTATCTTTTTATCCGTAGCAATACCATAAAACGACTTAATCTCCCGTTTTCGATCCGTTCCAACCCGTCCCACCACCGGCATCTCTTTGCGGCGGTTAAAACAACGCATTGCATTGGTCGGCGTCAATCCCAGAAGAAGATCCGTCATCAGGTACTGTTCGGTAATCTTGTCAAAATAGGGTTTAAATTCCGGCACATCAGAGAGATAGGGTTCGTAGATATCATGCCATGAAAAATTACTGACCGCGATGCAGGGAACACCTGCCCGTTTTGCAACCTCACAGGGAAACGGGGCAATATCGGTTACTATACCGGACACGTTTCGATCGCGGCACCATGCTGCTTCGGCATCAAGTACCGCTTCATTACGGTCGGCTATTTTCATGTAGGTATACAGAGTCTTCCTGATATCCACCGTGATGCTGTCCGACTGAATACACCCGCAGTCGAACGTACCCTGCGTATAGGTGAACGGTCTGGTCAACTCTTCCTCAAAAAACTTTTCCGGCAGCATCGTCCGCAGCGTAAGCGTAACCTGTTCTGAAAAACAGTTGCCTATCGCACAGGAACGGACGCCATGGCCATAACCGTGAGAGGATATATAGTAGAGTATGTGCATTATATCCTTTTCTTTGTTTTCAGTATCAGCAGCACAGTACCTGCCGCAATCAATACCATTCCAAAGGTAAAGAAAAACCAGTGAAAATGTACCGGCACATATTCGGACAACAGCCGCAAAAAACGCTGGTTTCGGGTTAATGCAAACACTTCCGGAAGCAATCCTTCGCCAATGATACGAATACCGAAATCCGATATAAAGGTACAGAAAACGACCCCTGCGCCGGAGAGAAGCAGCGTCCACCCGGTTTTTCCGAACATGACGACATATCCTTTTTCCTGAAAAAAAAGAATAGTCCCTGCCAGCGTAATCATCGCCAGAGAGCAGAGAACCGGTGCAAGAACCGGCCCCACCCAGATAACGGGAATGAGAAAGAGAACATCCCATGTCAGGAATGACTCAGGCCAGTTCAGGATAAGTTTCAGTCCTACGTAATAAAAGATATCCCATACACCGAAGATATACAGAAAACAGGCAAACCTCTGCATCCGGTTATTTCCCGCAATAATACTTACGCAGACAATCATAACTATCGTTGCAGCTTCACGTAACAATTCCACTGACAAAAGGCGGACAGGTCCTGTATTGAGTGGGAACGAGAAACCGTTGGGATAAAATATTTCACGGATATAAACCACGAGCACCGCTTCAAACAAGCCCATTGCCACGGCGAAAATACCGACTACAACCAAAGTATTACGGATGTTTAATCTGTTCATAACACAACCTCCCTCATTGAGGTTGTTCTATCTTCCTGGGTGCCGTTATTACATAGAGTGCCGGAATTATAAAAAGGGTTAATACAGTTGAAACGAGAATACCTCCTATTGCGGTAATGGCAAAAGGCGCACGAATCTCACCGCCGCTGCCCAGAGCAAGGGCCTGGGGAAGCATGGCCAGGATAATGGCAAGATTCATCATAAGTATCGCTTTCAGTTTGGTTTTTCCCGATTCAATAATCGCCTCCTGCGGGGTAATGCCCCGGGATTTGCGCGCCTGTCTGGCGTAATCAATGAGCAGAATAGCATTGTTAACTACAATGCCGATAAGCATGATCATTGACATATTCGACAGCATTGAAAAGGTATTGCCAGTCAGATACAGTGCCCAGACAACCCCGATTATACCCAGCGGCAGCGTTAACCAGATAACCAGCGCCATGGTTAACGATTCAAGAATACCGGCCAGAACCATATAGGTAAGTATTATAGCGAGAACTCCTGCTATTATCAGTTGACCAAATGATTCCTCCATCAGTTCCTGAGAGCCGCCGAAGCCGAAACCGTATCCCTCCTCAAGAGGTATAGACTGAATGCGTTCTTTCAGTTCGGCAACCTTTTTCCCGGAAGAACCCTCGGAGACATTGGCATAGACATTAACCATACGCAGGCGGTTTTTCCTGTTTATCGATGATGCGCCCCCGGTGTATGAGATATCGGTTACCGCTTTTATCGGTACCAATCCTTTGGGTGTCAACATAGTCAGATTTTCAACCTCATCAACGGTGTTTCTATCCTCTTTTTCAATCTGTATACGTATAGGATAATCTTCGTTCTCCTCCCGATAGACGGTCCGGTCATACCCGGACATGTTAAACCGCATGCCCATGCCGAGAGTCTGTGCATTCAGTCCATAGTGATCCATACGATCTCTGTCGGGCACAATCTGTATCTCCGGTATGGCACCTTTATAGGAAAGCTTAATATCGGTTAATCCTTTCATTTCTTTCATTTTATTTTTTACAGAGTCGGCATACGCAAGGATTTTGTTCATATCATAGCCGGTGACCTCAACATCGATATCCGCTTCCGAACGACCGCCCATCATTTTCATTTCAGAAACAAACACCTGTGCATCGGGCAGATCGGCCAGCAGTGGCCTGATTGCATTAACAATCTGCTTCGCAGATCGCCTGCGTTCGTCTTTGTCAACAAGCTTAATAACCACGCTGCCGTAATAGACGCCGGTGTTGGTGCCGGAGCCGCCAATGGTCGCTACTGCGGTTTTTACCTCTTTGATCGCCTTCAGTTCTTGCTCAATGGCGGAGATGACCCGGTCAGTGACTGCCAATGGCGTTCCCGGCGGCATCTCAACGCTTACTGTAAGATAGCCCATATCACCCTGTGACATAAACTCCGATCCAATTTGAGTTCGCGCAATATTAATCGAGATACCCAGAACAACAACAACACCGATTATCAGCAGCGCCATGGTTTTCTTTTCATACACAATATGGCGTACAATGGCCGCATATTTCCTTTCAACGCTCTCCATAAAACGATCTATGGCATTCTTCCCCTCGGTAGTATCGGCTCTGTTCTTCAGCATTCGGGAAGCCATCAGGGGCGTCAGGGTGAATGAGAGAAACAGGGATGCCACCGTGGCAAACACAATGGTTAATCCCAGCGCCCTGAATATATTTCCAGTTATACCGCCGGTCGTGGCAATGGGAATAAATACCGCCAGATTGGTAAGCGTGGAGGCAATAACCGCTACCATTATTTCACTGGTTCCCGTTTCTGCAGCCTGCCTCACCGGCATACCCTGATTGAGTTTCCGTACAATATTCTCAAGCACAATGATCGCATTGGTAACCAGGATACCCACCGAAATACTGAGCGCCATCAGGGTAACGATATTCAGGGTGAATCCAAGAATAGCCATACCTGCAAGCGCCATAATCACCGAAGTCGGCATGGTGATTGCCGCAATAAGCATTAATTTCCAGTCGTAAAGGAACACCAAGAGAATCAGGGCGGTAAAAACGATTCCCAGAAACATGCTTGAGTAAGTATCATTTACCGAATTTTCAATAAATTTCGAGCGTTCTTCAGCGACGCTGAGTTCAAACCCTTTCGGCAACGTGGTGTTTATCCTTTCGACCAGGGAAAATATTTTTTTCGCCACCTCAACAGTATTTGCGTCGGGCCGCTTCAGGATCGCCAGACTTACCGCCTCCATACCGTTGAAACGGGCCTTCTCCCGTATTTCCTTGTACGTATCCTGAATCTCTGCTATTTCCGACAACTCGACCGAATACCCTGCCGAGGTAGGTATCTGCAACCGGGCAATCTCATCGACACTCTCAAACTCGCCCTTGACACGAACGGTGTATTCCTTTAGGGAGCCGGTCACGTGTCCCGAGGGAATGTTTACACTCTGAGATGAGATAACAGGAAATATCTGAAACAGGGTAAGATTATGAGCGTCGAGTTTCTCCTTTTTAAGATTTACCTGTATCTCACGCTCACGCCCGCCGGTGACTTCAATATTGGCAACACCGGCGATGCGAACCAGCCTCTCTTTTATCTGTTTATCGGCCATCCGTCGCAGCTTTTCCGGTGAAGCCGGACCGGTTAACGCAAGCGTAACAATGGGCAGATCGTTGGGATTGAATTTGTCAATAACCGGCTTTTCCAGATCTTCGGGGAGTTCATACAGAATTTTATCAATTTTATCCTTCACTTCAATGGCTGCAATATCAACATCGATATCCATGTCAAATTCACAGAGTATAAAACCCACGCCTTCCATGCAATAGGCGGTGATATTCTTCAATCCGGTTATAGTCATCATCTGCTCTTCAATCGGTTTAACGACAGATGCTTCAATTTCCTCAGGACCGGCTCCAATATACATTGTCCGGACGACCACAAAAGGCAGATCAATCTCCGGCATCATGTCAATTGGCAGCCTGGTAAAACTGAATATCCCGAATAACACCACGGCAAGTATGACCATTATCATGGCAAGTGGCTTCTGAATACTGACGCGGGTTAAAACCATCTTAGCATTCCTCAATTATCGTTACTGAATTATCTTTACCCTGCTGCCGTCACTCAACAGGCTTGCGCCACTGACGACAACCAAATCACCTTCATTAAGACCGGTTTTGATCTCAAACCGGGAGTCTCCACGCATACCAAGTTCCACCGGCGTTTTTCTGGCCTTGTCCCCGTGAACGACATACACAAAGGCCCTACCATCCTCCAGTGACACCGTTTCCATTTGAAGACTTATGACAGCCGCCTTCGATTCGGTAATAACATGAACCGTAACATACATTCCCGGTTTTATCTTACCCTCCCTGTTATCAAAAAGAGTAGTAACCGGAAATGAATGCGAACGATCACTGGCGCCGATTGCCACTTTTGTCACTGTACCCCACAACGTGTCATTATCCATAAGAATAAAGGCCCGCTGCCCTTTTTCAAATCTGTTTATGAGTGCCTCGTTTATTTTCAGTTCTATTCTAACCTTGTCAAGACGTGCCAGTTTCACCAGTTTCGCTCCGGGTCCCACCTTTTTATTGAGCGGCTCAAACACCTCAATCACTGTGCCGCTGAAGGGGGCAAGCACATTCACCGCTTCAACTACCTGCTGCAGTCGCTGCTTCGCCGCTTCAAACTGCGTTTTCGCCCCTTCAAGCATCTCCTGTGAAACAGCACCTTCCTGATGCAGTGACTGCGCACGGTTATAGGCATTTTCCGCGTATTCATACGCGGCTTTTGCCGCAGTATAGGGAGAACCGCCGTCCGGATCAATTGACGCCAGAACCGCACTTTTTTTTACCCGACTCCCCACTTTTACCTTAATGGATCGAATCGTTCCGGGCATGCCACTGCTGACAACGGTCTGATAGACCCCCTCGACCGTCCCGCCTTTCCGCTCAACAGCCTGCAAGGGAGACCTGACCATTTTGTCAACACGAACGGGAATCCCCTGTTCCCGCTGTATCTGGGCAATACTCTTTGTCTTCTCCTGTTTTTTCTTCGTACACCCGGGTACTACCATACAAAGAACACATGTCATTACCAGCAGCACCGAAAGAGACACTACCCCGTTCATATTCCGACCATTGTTCCTTTTCCGCATTAGTATATCTCCTATGTTACTTGATACTGTTTCTGTTACCGCTGATCATCAAAAAAATACTCAGCTGTTAACAACCGCATGTCAACCGCTGCACTGTGAAAACCGAAAAGAGCGGTATTGAGCGCAATACGCGCGAGATTCAGGCTCTGTTCACTATCCTGAAACTCAAGAAGCGTAATCTGCCCGACTTCATACGCTTTTCTTGAAATGGCGTAGACCTTTTCTGCAAGCGCCAACTGTGATTTTGCCTGCGCCAGTTTTTCCCGCGATGTTTGCAGATCCTCCCAGACACTCCGGGTGGCCAGCTCCAGTCCTTCTATTGCCAATTCCCTCCCGTGAAGGACCATCCGTTCGGTCGCCTTCGCCTGTTTGACACTGTAGGCGCGGCGCATACCCCTGAACAGGGTATACGACAGACCGATAAAAATTCTCTGATCATCCTGCCACACAACATCTTCATCGATATTAAACTGTGTGATTTTACTCAACGATCCTCCGCAATAGACAACAGGCAGATAATCCCTTTTCGCAATTTTCACCAGATGTTTCTGTATTTCACGGTTTACATTCAACTGAATGATCTGCTTGTTCTCGCTCCTTACACGCTGCAATGCATCATCGAGTGCTATCGTGTAATCCTCATCAGGGAAATCACCTTCAAGTTTCATATTCTCAATATCATCAGGAATACCACACACCTTAACCAACGCATCAAAAGCCATTCTTCGCTGCTTCAGAGATTCCTGATATTTTATTCGGGTATTTTCGAGATGCCAGCGGGTTTTCAGCGTATCCAGCTCGGTCCCTTTACCGGTCCGCAACCGGAGCACCGCAAGCCGATGGGTCTCCTCGGAAAGCGTTATGGCATTCTTCTGAATAGTCACCAGTTTCTCGGCGAGCAACCCTGAATAAAAAAGCTTGGTAATGCGCGCCTTTACCTGCATTTTGGCATCCTGCCATTTGCAGAGCAGTGAGCGACTGTAGAGTTTGGCAATGCGTATACCTGTAAGGACTTTACCCTGAGAAAACAGCGGTTGTGTCAGAGACAGGCCAACACTCGCCCTATGTTTCTTGGGTGTTAATCCCGACATCATACCGTCAAGGACACCGCCGATAATAAAAGCTCCCGGCTCCGAAAGAGGACTGATACCGCTCTCCTCAAGCAGCTCGGTAATAGACATGTCATCCGTATCTTCACCGGACCCCAGCGGATTGAACTGCTTCGGTGCGAACTGGTACTGCGATGAGAATTCGAGTACCGGAAAAGCCATGCCGTAATATTCCTTAACCTGCGCCTCCGCTTTTTCCATTTCCTCTTCAACCTGTTTTATCTCCTGTGCATTCTCAAATCCGATCTCAAGAAGCGCATCAAGAGTATAGGTCGTGGCAGAAGCCATAACAATCAGGCAGAGAATGAAACTAACTGTTGTCAAGAATCTATTTTTATATATCATCCCGTCAGTATCCCGAAAACAGGTTCGGTATTGTTTATAAAATTTGTTTATAATATATATACGTTTCAACCCACAGTTGTGTACACTAATCATTAATAAAATCCTATTCATGTTTCATTCCATGTAAAATGAACCGTATCAACCGATCAATTACAAGTTCGATATCCCCAATCTTTCCCGCCACTTTCCATTCCATACAGACACCGCGGATTAGCGCTCTGATATACTGGGACAGAACATTATCCTCAATCCGGGTGGTGATTTCACCGTTCTTCTTTCCCGCTTGAATCAGACAAATGAAGATATTGGATATCTCCTCATACAGATTTTTGAATATCTCTGTACGTTCCCCATGCTGCGCATTGAGCCGCTCCAGAGCCAGTATATTTGCCGTACGGAAATTTGAAATAGTAAGAAGAATGGCAAAATGCTCCCCGAAAAGGTTAAACGTTGATTCCAGAATCTTTCTCAATCTTACGTCGAATGAATCCTCTGCAGTAACAATCTGTTTCCAGGTATCAATGAGACGCTGGTATTCCCTGATAGCAAGACTGAGGAAAATTGCCTCTTTATCTTCATAGTAATTGTACAGCGAGGCCTTGGAAAAACCCGCAGCCGCAGCAATATCCTCAAGACGGGTATCGTGAAAACCCTGTTGCGAAAAAACCTTTAATGCAGCATCGAGTATAAGATTGGTCTTTGCTTCCTGAACTGTCTTTTTCCTGGTAACCTTAGGATCAACCATTCTGACTCCCAAGTCATTTTTCTAGATTGCAAGGTTAATAATACCTAATACCGGAACTTTTGTCAAGGGTAATTTGAAGTATGATGTGTCCCGATTCAGATGTTCCAGCCGTCTATGCCGACCGCGATGTCCTCTGCTGCCACTTTTTTCTTGACTTCGGCAGCCAGCGTTATCTGCTCTGAGGGTAGAAGGGTGACACAGTTATCACTCCAGTATGCCGGTACAATCGGCTCGCCGTTTTCTTTACTAATAATTTTGATTGTAATAAAAAAGGCAAGAACTTCTGAGACATTTTTTAGGGTCACCTTGATTGTATATCCGTGGGCAGATTCCCTGATATCATATAACGATGAAACCTTTGCGCGGGGAAGTGAACGGAGTGCGGATAAATCGGCATGGTTCCGCAGTGGCCAGTAAAACTGCTGCTCCGATGTTTCAGCGAAAATATCTTTCGATGTCGGCAGCCAGTACCGATTTGTGCATACAATTTTCCCCCCGTTCTTCAGGGTACAGAAGAGGAAATACACCGGTGACAGGTCGTCAATCGGTGGTATCGTGAAGAGTGTACGGCGTTCATAGCACCCCAGAGCAACTGTTTCACACCGCTCAAATTTTTTATGCATATCCATGGTATATACAACTGAACAGGCCTCAAGCGCCGTCGTTTCCATACATTCAGAATTCACCACCCAGATAGAATCGTCGTCATAGGAGTACTGGATATGCAATGGCTCGCACGCTTTCTTAACCCCGTAAAACGCGCCGGTCGGTTGCAGAAAGTAGTCATAGAGCTGCCATATCATGGAGGGCCAGGAGCTGTTATGCATCCAGGCGATAACGCCGGTACCTTTCGGAAAATTACGGCCGTAAGCTTCAAACAGAGCGCGCCAGCATTCATAACTGAGTACTTGTGCAGTATTACAGAAATCCTCTGTATCTCTTGGTTCGCCATACCGTTTTTTCACCGCCTCATTAACCAGTTCCGTATCAGTAAAACATGCCAGTCCGGCATGATGGTTCCAGGAGGCACTTCCCGGAAAGAGTTGATCG
>CAZIYW010000079.1:0-24000 GCA_964543525.1 uncultured Fibrobacterota bacterium
GAAAACACTATTTTTACTTTTTTTAAAAAGGAGTTGACATAGAATGTCTCCTTTTATTATTAAAGTACCTTTCTATAAATACGTGCAATCTGATAACCGGGTAATGTTCCCACCCGTTACAAGAAGTGAACCATTGATTGTATAGCGGTTGGATAAAGGAAAATGCCGTGTGAAAGCATATCACACGGCATTGTATTTTCTGCTGAAATGGTGATTATCCTGCTAGTTTTTCTGCCGATCTTCTATCAGTTTGTCAACAACGCTGGGATCTGCAAGTGTTGTTATGTCACCGAGATTGCTTGTATCATTTTCTGCAATTTTTCGCAGAATCCGGCGCATGATTTTACCGGAGCGGGTTTTCGGCAGAGACGGTGCATATTGGATTGCTTCGGGAGTGGCTATAGGACCAATCTCCTTACGGACATGCTGAATCAACTCTTTTTTCAATTCGTCGGTCGGCTCAGCACCTTCAACCAGAGTCACATAGGCATAGAGTCCCTGTCCTTTTACCTCATGCGGGATAGGAGTAACCGCAGCTTCAGCGACTTTATCGTGGCTTACCAGTGCACTTTCAACTTCTGCAGTACCGATACGATGCCCTGAAACATTTACCACATCATCAATACGGCCCATAAGCCAGTAATCACCATCTTCATCGATACGACATCCGTCACCGGCAAAGTAAATATCGTTATACATGGTGAAATAGGTATCGATAAAGCGGTCATGGTCACCCCACATGGTCCGCATCATACCGGGCCACGGTTTTCTGATGCAGAGTTTACCGCCTTCATTGCGATCGCATTCGGAACCGTCGTCACGCAGCACCACCGGATCAACACCGAAGAACGGCCGGTTTGCACTACCCGGTTTCAGGGTATGCGCGCCGGGAAGCGGGGTGATCATGAATCCACCGGTTTCAGTCTGCCACCAGGTGTCCACGATAGGACATTTCCCGTGACCGACCTTGGTATGGTACCACATCCACGCTTCGGGATTGATCGGTTCGCCGACACTACCGAGAATTCTCAACGAGTCAAGTTTGTATTTGTCAACGTATTCATCACCAAGACGCATAAGTGCACGGATTGCAGTTGGTGCGGTATAAAACACCGTCACACCGAACTTATCACAGATGTGCCAGAAGCGGCCGGCATCGGGATAGGTCGGTACGCCTTCAAACATCAATGACGTCGAGCCGTTTGCGAGAGGACCATATACAATGTAACTGTGTCCGGTAACCCAGCCGATATCTGCAGTGCACCAGTATACATCATCATCATGCATATTAAAAACATATTTATGGGTGAGTGTTGTATGCATGAGATAGCCGCCTGTGGTATGCACCACACCTTTCGGTTTACCGGTTGAACCGGAGGTATACAGGATAAAAAGCGGATCTTCAGCATTCATTACCGCAGGTTCGCACTCTTCCGCCGCCTGGGCCATTTCATCATGGTACCAGTGATCACGACCATCCTGCATCGTACATGCTTCGTCACTTATTTTAACGACAACGACATTTTCAATAGTCGGACAGGTTTTCAAAGCTTCATCAGCTATGTCTTTCAGGTGGATATGTTTACCGGCGCGAAACGAGATATTTGAGGTTATAAGTAATTTGCAGTCTGAATCGTTCACCCGGCCGGAAATGGCATCGGAGCTGAAACCGCCGAAAATGATTGAATGGATTGCACCGATTCTTGCACAGGAAAGCATAACTATGGCAAGTTCAGGAACCATGGGTAGATAGATAGCCACCCGGTCGCCCTTCTGAATACCTTTTGATTTGAGTACATTTGCAAATTTGCAAACCTCTTTGTAGAGTTCTGCATAGGTATATTTCTTAACGGCATCTTCTTCTTCACCCTGCCAGAGGATAGCTGTTTTTTCAGCAATAGGAGTACCCATATGACGATCGAGACAGTTAACGGTAATATTCAGTTGACCGTCGGCAAACCAGGTATGCTCGATTTTACGTGCTTTCGTGTCCCAGGTGTATTCCAGCGATTTGGTCGGTTCTTTATACCACTGTAACGTTTTTGCCTGTTCAAGCCAGAATGTATCAGGATCGTTAATTGATTGATCCCACATCTTTTGATACTGCTCTTCACTGTCAACATAGGCGTTTGAACGGATATTTTCCGGTGGCGGGAATTTACGGGTTTCCTGCATTAATGATTTCATTGCGCCTTCTTTTACCTGATCGCTCATAATGAACTCCTTGGTTTTACGTTTTATGTAATTATCGCAGTATTTATTAACAAAATGACAATTATTGCACTAAGATTTTAAATAATTAGTAATAATTTATGTAAAATGAGTAATAATATATATCAGTGCTGAAATTTTTCACAATATAAAATATTAAACTATGAAAGCATAAAATTATATCTAAGCAAATACCATGCAATTTTTTTTTCGATAGAGTGATATTTGTTACTGCATAAATAAAAATACCCGTAATATGGTTATTTCGAGCATTTTAAGACGGGTTTCAATATGTCCGTTGCCATCATTCAATATTTGGCAAAGTAGAGTAGTATTCTTACTTTTACGAAAAGTATTTGCATAATAATGTAAATATTGATAAACAAATCCATATTGAAAGTAGCGTAGTAACCCAGTTCGTACTTTTCTGCGTATAGATTAGAGCGTTCCCCAAAAATATAAATTATAAGTAATTATTATATAACCAGGTATATCGGTATATATAATTGCTACTGAATAAAAATCTCCTTATTATGATTCCTGTTTTAAAAATTATATCAATATAGAAAAACATAATATATTGTGATATATTAAAATAAAGGTAATAATTTCGACTGAACAGAAAGTTGTATTTTATGATTTAATCAGTAGTGATATGTTGATTGATGATATTGCCTATCGTTCCCCAGAAATAACATAAATATCTTGCTTTTTACCAAAGAAGATAGTATAATTAATACATTAGTCCAATCAGGTTCCTAAAGAAAAAATTTCCTTATGCCGAATATCTTCAACTACACCAGCTACCGTGAATTCATCTGCGATTACTACCTGGAGAGCAAGAAACGCGATCGCCAGTTTTCCTACCAGAAGTTCGCCGATATTGCAGGGTTTCGGACAAAATCGTTTATTTACAAGGTTATCAATGGTGAAAAGGCGCTGGCAAATTCAAGCACCCTGAAACTCGCTAGGGCCATGGGGCTTAAGAAAAAAGAGCTGCACTATTTTATTGCAATGGTCAATTTTAACAATGCTGAAAGTATCGAAGAGAAAGAGTTTTATTTCCATAGTCTGCAGTCTTTCAGCAAGAATCATAAATCGAGTGTCATGCGGGACGATCAGTTTGCCTATTTCAACAACTGGTATACTGCCGTCATAAGGGAACTGGTTGTTGCACTCGACTGGAAAGACGACTACCGGCAGCTTGCCAAAGCGTGCGACCCTTCCATTACTCCGTCACAGGCGAAAAAATCGGTACAACTCCTTCTGAGGCTGGGGTTGCTGAAAAAGTTATCAAAGGGCAAATATATCCAGGTCGACAAGGCGATAACCGCCGGCGATCAGGTGCTCGGCCTTGCCGTTAAAAAATTTCAGCAGCAGACAATCGAACTGGCCGCCCAATCTCTTGAGCGTCATGAAAAGAAGAATCGTGATCTCTCCACTCTTACGGTGGGAATCTCCGGGAAGGGATTTGAACGTATCAAAAAGGAGATGAAAGCGTTCCGGGAAAAGCTGGTTGATATCGTGCATTATGACGAACTGGTGGACCGGGTGTATCATATTAACTTGCAGTGTTTTCCTGTATCAGTACTGCCGAAGGAAAAAAGAACAGTGGAAAATGAGGATACTAATTAGATAACTATAATGGCAATATAGAAATAACCCTTTTCGGGAGAGTCATGTCGTATATGTATTCAATAAGCTGAACGGAACTGTTATTCTTGTTCAATAGGTAAGGGAGGTTGCAATGGTATGCATATACAATGATTGTGGATATAGACGGAAATGTAATATTCGGGATACGGCAGAGTACTGTATTATTTTTAGAAAGTATTGTTATTTGCTGGGTATTAAAATTGAAAGTGGGCCGGATATTCATAAAAGAGAAGAAGTCGTTGCTTCTCAGGGCCAAAATAATAAATAAAATTGGTGATGAAAGTAAAAAAAAGAGTTTGTAATATAAATATATTTATATAAAATATTTATAAATATAAATATGGATAATGGATTTGATGATGCTATACTACATTTTATACCACATATTGTACCACGGAGAACTTTTGCCATGCAGGTGAATAATACACTCCGGATAATCGGCTGTTTTGCCTTGGGTATATTCCTGGTGCTTGTTCTGACCTGCAGCTATGACACAACTGTTGCCGGCGGAAGCACTGAAACAACCAATTCTAAAATATTGGGCATTGTTTATAATCCTCAAGGGTCACCGGCTATACAGGCTATGGTGAAAATTGCCGATGTTGCTTATAATCCAGGACCGAGCAGAGAAAGAGAAATACTGACAATTGATTCGGTACGCACCGATAAAAACGGAATTTTCAGAATCGATTCTTTACCTTCCGGCTTTTATACCTTTTTTATTGAAGGAGACAGCGGATATGCCTATCAGGATTCTATCTTTATATCTTCTGATGCTACTGTACAGGAAATTTCCGACACGTTACAGGCCCCGGGATCAATACGGGGAATGGTAAAGCTGCAGCAGGGACATAATCCACAGTCGATATTTATTATAGTCTTTGGAACCCCGCTCTGGACCATGCCTGACGATACGCTCGGCAATTTTATTCTTTTAAATATGGCTGAAGGCAGATATCGCGTACGGTTCCTGACAACTATCGATGATTACAATCCTCTTGATACGGTACTGACGATAACGTCCGGGGTGAATACGGTGCTCTACGATACACTTTATTTACCGTTTATCGGCATTCCGACACCCACCGGATTATCATGCACCTACGATACAGTTAGCCGGACCGTTACTCTGAAGTGGAATCAGGCTGATACCACTCTTGTTAAAAGATTTGCCGTATATCGAAGACATTCTGATTCTGATTATGTAAAGATTGCTGTTACTGACGGTAAACAAACATCGTTCATTGATTTCCTGAGCGGCGGCCCGCCTTTTGACGGCACATACCATTATACCATCTCTGCGCTGGATAAAAGTGGTAATGAGGGGAAAAAATGTGCAGAAAAAATGGTCTCCGTTATCGGCAAGTGCAAAGGGTGGTCGGTGAAATCTTCCATTGAACCGGTACGGGAGCTTCTTTCAGGGGTTATAGATTCTGTATTGTATTGCTTTTGTGGCGTTAATGCTAATGGAGCAAGCGATCGGGTCCTGAAATACGATGCGGATAATGATGTATGGAGTGTGTGTGCCCCGATACCTGAACCACGTATGGGAGCCTCAGGATGTGCCTGGAAAAATAAATATTATTATTTCAGCGGTGAAGCATCTACCTGGATGTTGTCCAATTATGAATATAATACTTTAAAAAATGAATGGAAAATAAAGTCCAATGAGTGCTTAATGGGAAAAGAAGTTTCCGTTGCGTGTTTAAACAATGTTTTGATAGCTGTTGGTGGGATATTCTGGGCATGTGGTATAAGTGATTCAGTTTCTCAATATGATCCTGTAACGGATAGATGGACAGCCCGCTCGTCCATGAATAAAGCCCGCACTAAACTGTGTGTCTGTAATATAAATAATACATTGTATGCCATTGGCGGTGATGATGGGTCCACTGTCCTCAATATTATTGAAGAATATAATCCCACTACAGATATCTGGACGGTAAAGACCTCAATACCTGTAGCGGTAAGCGCATCGGCATGTTGTGCATATAACGGAAAAATTTATGTCTTTGGCGGTTTTGATGGACAGAATGTTATGAACTCTGTGGTGATGTACGATCCGGAGTTGAACACATGGGTTGAAAAGTCGCCGATGCCTACGGCCCGCATGGATCTGACCGCAGCTACAGTGAGCGGGAAGATCTATGTAATCGGTGGATTCAACGGTCATTCAATAGTTGGCGCTGTTGAGGAATATGATCCGCGGTTGGATCCGTAATGCTGTTGTATATAAGCAAGGGGGAACCAGCTTAAGAAGCTCCCCCTTTAAATAATCCTGTTCTCTCAGTCTATTTTGCGCTCTTCAGTTTCTGTACTTCCTTTTCAAGGGTTTCCACACGCTCGATAAGCTGTTTTATCGCCCGTAAATTCAGTTGCACGGAGCCGCTGAGCGAACGGCAGGCTACGGTTTCCGTTCTCTGGGTATATCTCTTTTTTGTATTTTTTCCGGGAGCAAAATCGCGTGGCATCTTTTTGTTCTTTGTTTTATCGTACCACCTTTTCTGCTTGATTTTCAGTTTGACCCCGTCGGGCAGGCTGTCGTGATCAACATCTGCCCACCCGTTAACGGGTTTTCCCTTTGCCTTGATTTTTTTTATCAGTTTCACGGCATCACCTTCAAATATTGAAGAGTACTCTGCATAATCATCTGCTCGTACCAAGCCGTTAACATCCAGCGCTGTATATGAAGCTGGACTCGTATCTTTAATACCTACATTACCATTGCTGTCTATGACCAGTCTCCATCCGCCATTGTTATATATACCGACAAAATTTTCACTGTCCGTACCCCGTCCCATAAAGGTTTCGTTACTGGTGGGTGTGTTGGCGTCGGTGAGCCAGAATCCTCCACCGGATGATGATGCTCC
This sequence comes from uncultured Fibrobacterota bacterium, assembly GCA_964543525.1. Taxonomy (GTDB): domain Bacteria; phylum Fibrobacterota; class Chitinivibrionia; order Chitinivibrionales; family JANQEN01; genus CBDVBE01. Next base: position 6,738 of record CAZIYW010000079.1, read on the forward strand.
CCGGACCCTGCTCCTGCCGACAACTTCAAGAGGGTATCCCGGATCCAGACCAACACCTATTTTCCCGCTCGTTTTGACATTTCCCGGATTACTCGCCCCTGTTCCAATCCAGCTTGCCATAAAGGACCTCCTTATAGTGATAGATGGAATTGTTAATTTAGAAAATTGGCGGTAACGTTTCCCGTCAATCTTCGTTTAGCGTATCGTTTCCCGATTTTTTTTTCGTGCGTATGTGTAGTGTTACTCAGAAATAATAATCCATTATGGCGTTATATTAACTTTATAGCTATTACAGGGGAAAAGCAAGATATTTCTGTTTTTTTATTTAGTATCGTTCTCCATTGGGGAACGATAGTTCACTGAAACAGTGGCGATTGTCGGGAATATGGTAAATGAACGCCTCCTGCGCACATATTATTTTTACCGGGAGCGTAAAGTGACCGGGGAGAGGTTGACGGTATCTCCTTTTATTATATTACCGGAGCACGGATAATAAAATAAAGGAGAAGTATTCGGGGCCAGATATTTAACTATAATAACCGGTAAGGCGGGAGACTTATTATGAGTATGTGGCAGGATCAGTACAGCGAGAAAATTGTTACAGCGCAGCGCGCCATTTCATTAATTCGTCCCGGTGCCCGGATATTTATCGGTACCGGCTGCGGACAACCGCAGACATTGGTTGATGAGCTGATTCAGGGGCATAATGAGATAATAGATGCTGAGATTTATCATCTGCTTACCCGTGGTACTGCGCCGTATATCCGTGAAGAGTATACCAAGAAATTCAGGACCTGCAGTTTTTTCCTGGCACCCAATGTACGGGAGGGAATTGTCAGCGGCCGGGGTGACTATACGCCCATTTTTTTATCTGAAATCCCCAGGCTCTTTCATTCCGGTAATATACCACTGGATGTGTCACTTATCCAGACAAGCCCGCCGGATAAAAACGGCTATCTCAGTCTCGGTATTTCCGTTGATATTGTCAAATCAGCCGTGCAGAACAGTAGAATCGTTATTGCTGAGGTAAATAAAAAGATGCCTATGACACTGGGTGATTCGTTTATTCCGCTCGATATGGTGGATGCAATTGTGGAGAGTGATCGGGACATTTTGGAATATACGCTTCCCGAGTCGGACGACATTATTGAAGCTATAGGTAAGAATGTGGCGTCGCTTATTGATGATGGGGCGACTATTGAAGTCGGTATCGGTACTATCCCGCAGGCAGTACTGCAGTATATTCGGGATAAGAATGATATAGGAGTGCATACGGAGATGTTTAATGACGCCATTATTCCCCTGGTACAAAACGGCGTTATTAACGGTAAGCGAAAAGAGATAAATACCGGTAAAATAACTGCGAGTTTCTGTATGGGTACCCGTACGCTCTATGATTTCATTGACGATAACCAGATGTTTGAATTCAAGCCTTCCGAATATGTAAACGATCCGTTTGTTATCAGTCAACACAACACCATGATTGCGATTAACGTCGCTATTGAGATAGACATGACCGGGCAGGTGTGTTCCGACTCTATCGGCTGGGATTTTTACAGTGGTATCGGCGGCCAGGTTGACTTCAACCGCGGTGCGGCGCGGGCGAAAAACGGTAAAGCGATTATCGCCTTACCGTCAACGGCAAAGAATGGAACAATATCCCGTATTGTACCGCGATTGACCGAAGGCGCGGGTGTGGTAACAACCCGGGGCGATGTACATTATGTTGTCACTGAATACGGCATTGCACATCTGTTCGGCAAAAATATCCGTGAACGTATCATGGCACTCGCTGAAATCGCTCATCCTGATTTTAAGAATGAGATCTACCGTGAAGCCAAAAAACGTAATTATATCTTTCCTTTTATTAAAGAATTACCTCCCCAGGCCACAAAATATCCAAAGGAGTTTGAAGTACGAAAAACGCTTAAGGACGGAACGGAGGTATTATTCAGACCGGTCAAGCCCTCCGATGCTCATCCGCTGCGTGACATGTGTTATGCACTTTCCGAGCGTTCAATTGCTTTCCGGTTTTTCCAGCCCATAAAGGCATTCCCCCATAAATTCATTCAGGATTTTACCCATATAGATTACTCCCGTGACATGGCAATTGCCGCTATTACCGGGGAAAAGGGGGAGGAGACCATCATCGGCGTGGGGCATTATTTCCTGCACCCGAAAGATAATCATGCCGAGGTGTCATTCCTGGTAAGAGATGACTGGCAGGCAAAGGGGATCGGTACCAATCTTTTTAACATTCTGATCGATATCGCAAAACAGCGGGGTATTGAAGGCTTTGAAGCCTGTGTGCTGGTAAGCAATCACACGATGCTGCAGGTCTTCTACAATTCAGGATTCCAGATTTCCACAAAACGTGAAGAAGACATTTATTTTATCACCTTTGATTTAAAAAAAGAATAGGAATCAGTGAACACTGAAACTTCTTTGAAAGCCGAATTTAATCAGTTCAAGTGCAAGAGTTATATAGAAGGAATCTGTCCCCAGATCACTTCGTATCCGATAGAATTTATTGTATCGGTATCCTACCTCCAGTCTTATGGCAAGGTCCGGTTTTGGTGTCGAGGAAATAAATTCAGTGTCATAAAAAGCAATTCGAAAGTGTGAGCTGAAACCGGCTTTTACCCCTATCACAGCCGGAAGGGAGAAGTCTTTTCTTACCAGCGGTGAGGTATGAAATCCTCCGACGCCAACAAAGGGGGTAATGTACACGCGATCTCTGATGGAAATAATGTGTCCGACAGCCGTCTCAAAAAAGATGTCACGATATGAGGTGCCTGTAAACACAGTATCTTCATTCACTATGAGATTACTCTTTGCGCCCTTGGTGGCAACAGAAAGTGATACGGTAATTGCAAAGCCGCGAAGATACATATCAACGAACCCGTGAAAGGCGATCTTGTCCTGAAAAAGCAGGTTAGGTTCTTTCCCGAAATTAATAAATGAGTAACCCATTCCTCCCATAATGCCGTGATGGCGGTAGGTATACCTGATAAAGTAATTATAGAGTACCAGGTTGTGATAGGGAGAATTCGGATAATTCACCAGATATTGTATAACCTTTTTCTGGGTACAGTCAAAGATGATGTCCAGAAATTCCCACAACAGTACTTCCTCAGGGTACCTGTTTTTAAATACAGTCACTTTCTGCCGGTAATTCTGCAAAAGAAAGGGAGAAAGATTGTCATGATGAGGGATTGTATGTCGATAGGGATCATACCGGGGAGGACGAGTGATAATTACCTCAACGTCAGCGGTATCCGCTAGTGATAAATGATTTTTAAAGAAATCCGGTCTCTTTAGGGAGTCAATGTTTCCTTTCAACAACTCGATGAGAATTCGCTCATGGCCCGAGAGCCATTCGCGATTGAGTGTGGTGAGTGTATCGCAGAAACTGATGACCATATCAATACTGTCGATTGCACCTTTTTGAAAGTAATGGATGATGATGCTGCGGGCTGCGGAGGATATCTTTTCCGGATTATTCGGATAGTTCTTCAGTGTCTCCTGTATGCCGTTTGCGGAAACAGAGATATGCAGGATCAGTGTAAATACACAATAATATTTTTTGACAAAATTCATATTCAGTCTCTACAGAAATCACGGCGAACAGATTGAAACGGTAATGCATTTATTATACTATACGCGATCAATGAAATAATAGTATTTGTGAAAATCGTCCGGTACCGTAGAGTACCGTCCCCAGGTACAGTCCCTTTGCAAATGGTATCACCGGCAGGGTGCTGCAGTAATATGGTGGGTGGAAATTGCCGTTGATGCCGTTCTTTTCATATACTTTTCTACCCGACACGGTAAAAAGTTGGAAAGTTACCGAGGTACCCGGGGCTGTGCTCAGTCGTATCCGGATGGTATTATCTGCACAAACCCGGATACGCGGCTGTCTTTGCGGTATCGCGCCGGTTTTCGGAAAAAAGGTGCTGTGGACAATACCACCGTACTCGAAGCAGCCGATGTCGGGCAGTGAATCACGTTTACTCCCGAGAATATCATCCTTCGGCATATATGTTCCATCGGCGCCGTCTGTGGCAGGACTGGTTACCGGAATCGCCCCGTAGGCAAAAACCAGTCGTTCAAACTCCTGCCTGACGGTAGTATTGCCGCTTATAAATTGCTCCAGTGTTTCATCCCATACCGGGAGGATGATATTTTCCCGATTGTCTTCCAGTTCAGGATCCGCGACCACCCTGCCGGTATCATCTGCGGGAAGCACGGAGCCATGAGTCGGTAAATCGCCGTCTGCATTCCAGAACAGGTTGTTATACAACACAATGGAGTTGACGTCAACATCGCCATAGATATCGATAAACCGGTTTGTCATGGTACCGGTGGGATCGGACCAGATATTGTTGTAAATAAAGAAGTTGTCGATTGGCGGATTGTCTCCTTCGGTGCCGATACGGAAGCCATAATAGGCATTTTCCGCAGTGATAACTACCCAGCGTTCAAAGGACTCGGTGAGATAGTTTCTGCCGTTATAAATACCGTCCTTTACGATTATCGTGTCACCGCCGACGGAAGGTATTGTTGCGACGGCATAGTCGATGGTTGCCCAGGGACTGGCGGAAGAACCGTCCCCGGAATTATTGTCGCCGTCGGGTGCGACAAAATAGCGGTTTGCAACTGACGGAGCTGAGGAGAGAAGAATATACAGCAACAGGTACCGGAACAGAGGCATAGGTGCTCCTTGCGAAAGGGTTGATTGTGTGGATACCGGTTGGTATTTGTTAACACTTTACCGAAACACCCCAAATCCTCCAGAGGGGGACTTATAGAGAAATAACTTGATAATAGAGGTGACACCTTGATAGTCCATCTACGGTTGATTTAGGGAGCACTCCTGAATACGTTGAAACTATTGTACCATTGTACCATGTTTGATCCCTGCTAAATAATCTATATAATTACGATTCGGAATGAGAATATGAATGCACTATTTTATTTTATGAGAGGTTCCGGCCAGGTTAAAAAAGATACTAACTTAAAGAAGTGAGTGAATTGATGAAACTGTCCTTATGCGTTATACTTGTGGTATGTTCTGTCCAGCTATTATTCGGTAAAGATAAAGACAAGGTGCGGGCAAAGCTCTCCGGTGAATTAATGGCTGGTATCGCCTATGAATACAAGGGCGCCAAATCCAAAGAGCATAATTTCACCGTGTATGATGATGAAACAATACAGATAGGCAAAGCGGAACTGGAGACGACGATAAAGGCCGGATCCGGGGTGAAAGGCCGCTTTGAGCTGGAGGCGGATTATAACCTTGCCGGTGTGCGACTTGAAGAGTGCTGGATACAGTTTAAATTTAAAAAACCGCTCCGGCTGCGGCTGGGAAATCAACGAAAGGTTTTTGGCATGGAAGAACTGCATGGTTCGAAAACGCGGCCGACCATTCATCGCTCCTTTCTTAACCGGTACATCCATTCGTTCGGCGTACTGTCATATGATCCGTTAATACAGCTACGTGGCAGGATGGGCCTGCAGGAAAATAGACTTACCTGGTATGCGATTACCGGTGCGGATCCTGATGTACGGATTTTCGGTAATATTGCATTCTGGCTTGACTGGAAATACGGAACCGTCGGTTTTTCCGATTTGTATGCCTGGCACTGGAATAAGAAATATTTTCCCCATACCAACTGCAATCTCGGTGTTCTGAGCTGTGAATATTTTATAAAAGAGTGGTACGGCTCTATGGAAATCTTTTCCGGCGTAGACCCCAATGCCTCTGATATTACCCGGCAGATGGGAGAGTATAGAAAAGTCTGTTTTATTGCGTCAAAAATACTGGTGAAAAGGAAATTCCCTGTTCCGGAAAAATTCATTAATGGTATAGAACCGCTTTTTTCCGGCTCGTGGCTGATGAATGATACCAAAACACCTTCACAGGGATTTGGTGAAGTACTGGCCGGACTGATAATTCATTTCGGAACAAAACTCCGGGTCCGCTGGATGACCGACGGTTCGATTATCTATACCCATGATTATGCCGGTGTTGCCTGGGGGAGATACAATTATAAAATAGCCAGTCAGGTGCATCTGGTATGGTAAGGTTGCTTTACAAAGTATTATTACTCCTGTGGGGACTTACTTTTACGGTATGGTTTTGTTCTTGTGTTGAACAGATTCAGCCTGTTGCAGGTCCGCCGGATGATGGTATCGAGCATTTATCTATTATTATCGGAAAGGACAATCTGACGGCATTACAGAAGTCCACCTTTATTGACCGATGGTTTCCGCTGTATCTGGAGAAGGATACCGGTGAGTGTACCGCACGCATCAGAATGCACGGCGGCCTTGCACGTCATTTTCCTAAAAAAACCTATAAAGTTGAGGTCTATTCCGGATACCCTGAAAAAGTAGGAGATGCATTCCAGTTATCCGCCCAGTATAACGATACCAGCTTCTGCCGTTACCGGTTGGCACAATATCTATTTTCGAAAGCGGGGCTCCTTTGTCCCGAGGTAAAGCCGGTGCACCTGTTTTTTGATAACTGTTATTACGGCTTATATCTTCGGATTGAGATGGTAGATGAGCTTTTTTTACATCGAAGAAATCTGCCGGTGGCAAGTCTATATAAAGCTAAGAGTAATTCCTGGTTCTCTTCGAAGTATGGTATTGTCCCCCAAGCGCATTTTGATAAAAAACTACCTGTAAATGATATGTCGTATGCAGATCTGGAACAGCTTTTTCTTTTACTCGATAAGGGAATAACGGTTGCCGATACTGTTCCGTTAGAAAATCTTCTGGACATTCACAATGTACTTGATTATTACGCCGTTGCAGTTCTTATACGGCATTACGACGGTATTATTAAAAATTTTTATCTCTACTATAATCCGATAATTAGAAAATTTCAGTTTATTCCCTGGGATTTTGATTTGACCTTTTATGGGAATCCTCATTTGACATATAACTGGCGGAATAATCTTTTTGAACAACTAATGGCGATTGATTCATATTCCTCCTATGTAGAAAATCGTATGAAAGAACTGTTTCAGTACGATGAACTGACTGCCTTACTTACCGCTTTAGCGGCTGAGGTAAAACAGGCATTGGAACTGGACCCGTGGCTTCAGAAAGAAAACAGAGATTTTAATGGTGAGGTGAATGAATTGTACTGGTATTTTTCGCGAATGAATGTTTTACTTCAGTCCAAAAAGTAAAAACAAATTCTCTTTTCCGGGTAGCGGTTGAAAATAAACAAGTTACAAGCCAGCCGTTTTTCCGGTCGGATATCCTTAATATAGTAGTGGGTATATTTTGTCTGCCGCTACACACTTTTTACCATTTTTAATACTTGACGATATATTCTAAAAGCAGTATTTTGAACGAGGAATACAGCCTGTCATTTTAAACACGTGCCGAATATTGCGAGTGCATAAATACTTATTACGTATTAAGAAATTTACAGGGAAATTAAAAGATACCTGCGGTATAGAGCCACAGGTACCTTTTTTTTATGGGTGGGAAAGAAAAGCAATGAATCGGAGCACACAGTTATATGGCGATGAAAATAGGATTTGATAATGAAAAGTGTCATAGGGTGCAAAGACCCCTGCCATCCCTGAGCGGTTCAATCGGTCTAGTGATGAGCTATACCTTTAGTTTGGCGGAAAACTTCTGTTTGACTATCATGCTTTACGGGTATTGCCCGGATTTGATGCCAATGTGAAGATGCGGCAGCTGCAGAAGTTGAAAGAATTGCGGGGATGTGACCTGCATATTGCGCATATCTCGAAATCCGGAGATGAAGTTTGACTGCGAAAACTGGGAGTTAATCTAGCCAGAGATCCTGATTTTTCAACTAAAGCTCTTTTGTAAACTAATTCAGGAGGGAATAATGCCAAAATACATTTTTGTTACCGGTGGGGTGGTATCTTCGCTTGGCAAAGGGATTACCGCGGCCTCAATCGGTCTGCTGCTTAAGTCGAGAGGAGTAAAGGTTATTCATCAGAAGTTTGATCCGTATCTGAATGTCGATCCCGGTACAATGAATCCGTACCAGCATGGTGAGGTGTATGTGACTGATGACGGCGCGGAAACGGATCTTGACCTCGGTCATTATGAACGCTTTACCGGTGTTACCACCACGAAGAATTGTAATTATACGACTGGACGTATTTATAATTCATTACTCAAAAAAGAGCGGCGCGGGGATTTCCTCGGTGGAACCGTACAGGTTGTTCCCCACGTAACAACCGAAATATGTGACAGTATACGCTCGGTGACCGATGATGATGTAGACGTAGTTATCAGTGAGATTGGCGGTACTGTGGGCGATATCGAAAGTCTCCCCTTTTTAGAGGCTCTTCGCCAGTTCCGGCAAAGTGAAGGCAGAAGCAATGTGCTGTTTATCCATGTTACCCTTATTCCCTATTTGAAGAAGGCAGGGGAGGTTAAAACCAAACCAACCCAGCATTCTGTCGGCAGATTGCGGGAAATCGGTATTATTCCTGATGTGCTGATCTGCCGGACTGAGAAGCATCTTGACAAAGAGGTAAGGCGGAAACTCTCTCTCTTCTGCAATGTTGATGAAGAAGCCGTTGTTGAAGCATTCGATGTGAAGAATACCATTTATGAAGTTCCCCTGGAATTTGCCGCGCAGAATCTTGACCACACCATCGTTGACGCCCTGGGACTTCGGGCGGGAAAACGAAACCTTAGGCCCTGGCGTGAATACATTGAAAAGGTGTCCAATGCCAGATATACCGTTACCGTTGCCGTTGTCGGCAAGTATTCCGAGCTGCTTGATGCCTATAAATCGATTCATGAATCACTTAACCATGCCGGTGCCCACAATGAAGCTACGGTTACCATTGTCAGCGTTAGTGCGGAAGATATTGAGGAGAAGGGTGCGGGAAAGGTGCTGAAAAATATACACGGTATTCTGGTTCCCGGTGGTTTTGGCTCACGCGGTCTCGAGGGAAAGATAGCCGCTATAAAGTATGCCCGGGAAAAAAGGATTCCCTTTTTCGGAATCTGTCTGGGTATGCAGACTGCTGTTATTGAGTTTGCTCGCAATGTATTGAAACTTCCAAAGGCTGACAGTATTGAAAATAACGAAGCCACATCTGATCCGGTTATTCATCTGATGGAGGAGCAGAAACGAATTATGAATCTTGGCGGTACCATGAGGCTGGGCGCTTATCCCTGTGTTTTAAAAAAGGGTACCAAGGCACGTCAGAGCTATGGAAAAGAGAATATCAGTGAGCGCCATCGTCACCGCTATGAATTTAATAATGATTATCGGGAGCAGTGTGAGAAGGCCGGCTTGATACTTTCAGGACTTTCTCCCAATGGCATGCTGGTTGAGGTGGTGGAACTCAAGGACCATCCATGGTTTGTGGGGGTACAGTTTCATCCGGAGTTTAAATCCCGTCCCATTAACCCTCACCCACTTTTCAGAGATTTTATTAAATCGAGTGTTAAATATTCTGTGAGAAAATAGAAAATTATTTTAATCAGGTAAAAAATAAAAAAGCAATGAAAAATTATTTTTATAAGGTTTCGTTGCTTTTTTTTAGTATTATATATAATGAAGAGGGATGCTGAAAATTTGTTTATTGATAGGGTTATATTGTCGGTTATATTTAACTCTTTTTAAATCAATAGGTTGTAAATTTTTTAAAAAAACAGCTCTAAAAATTGATCAACGAAGGTCAACGAAAATTCTCCATAATACAGGTTAATATACTCATTTCGTGTGAACTTTGGGTATATATATAGCGACAATAACATTGTATAAAGAGCTTATTAATAGTCTAAAACATTACTATTATTAAAAATAAAAATGGTATTCTGTTTATGTAATAACAATGCTGAGTAACCATTTTTAGTATTTTATTTGACATATGTATTATGTATGGGGTTGTGCTTTCCCTTTTTCTCCTAGCGCATAGAGGGGGCCTATATGAATCAGGTGAAGTTAATTACATTTCTTTCATCTTTTCTTCTTATTGGATTACTATCATTTTCAGCACATACTCAGAACTATCCGGACACTCTTAATGTGGCAGTCACTTATTTCGATTTCCATTCTGACGGGAGTTGTCCTGATTTTAATCCGGTGGATGATAAAGATTTGGCGACGAAAAATATGGTTGAGGATGAACTTGACTCGGACGGGCTTCCCGTTCGTGGTTCGAAAACCTACTATAGCCATTATCTGTCAAAATGGTACCGTCCTTTCAGCGAGCATACTGAAAAATACAATAGACCAAAATATTACAAGATGCAGAATGGCGGTCTCCAGTCTAATGATATTGTCAGCTATGATACAAGCTATATCAATTTAAAATTTGAAGATTCTCTGACGTTCGAGCATATCGGTAATGGGGTATATGAATTTGAGGACACTGCCTTTTTCCCGCTTGATGATAAGGGCTTCGGAAAAGAGGAAGGAACCCTAAACTGGGTTGGTGTCCCGTTGGATCCGGTGTTGCATAACTATTCATTCACTATGATGATTGAAAGAGTATTCCTGTATAAACCTGATTTGAAATTCACCTTTATGGGAGATGACGATGTCTGGGTGTTTATTAATGGGCACTTGGTGCTTGATATCGGCGGCATTCACATGCATATTGAGGATAGTTTTGAGTTGGATGACTTTGCGACACAGCTTAATTTGCAGGAGGGAGATTCATGTACCCTTTCATTCTTCTTTGCAGAACGGCAGTCAACTTCTTCGTATATAAAAATCACATCGAATATTATCATGTATCTTCCCGATAATCTTGATATTATTGTAGAGCCGAACGATACTATCCAGGTTGGCGATTCGGTTCTTGCCTGGACACAAATAAAGGCCGACACCGGTATTGTTAACGATCCACCCGGCGAATTAACCTGGAAATGGGTCGACTTGAACAATTATAATGACGATTCAACGTTTACCGATCTGGGTGATACCGTTAAATTCAAACCTACAGAGGCATACACGACTGTTGTCATCTGGGGGAAATATGATGATGATGTGAATGATATACATCTAAGCGATAGTGTGCATATTTATGTGCTTCCAGGTGATCCCGATCATCTGGTCATAGAAGACACACCGGAATTTAAGGAAAACAGTATACACGATGATGAGCCGCTGGATAGTGTGTTTATTTATGAAAACGAGCAGTATAACGAGGAGTATTATGCAATCCTGCGTGATTTATACGGGAACTGGATAGGTCCTGCAGTTAACTCTATTGATACTGTTGCTTGGTCAAGTGACGATGAGTCGATTGTTACCGCGCAGATGGGTTCCAGCCTGAAAGATGCCCAGGGAAGAGCAAACCGTGCCACCATGGCGGTAGTTGCCGCAACGGATGTAAACGGTGAGTATGATTTTAAGGGTAAAAAACTTACGGATGATATTGTAGTCAAGATCATGGGAAAGACCTTTAAAATTTATACAGCAACCTATCTGGATACTATTAACGAAGGTACAAATAAACGGGCTGACGGATATATTGATGCTGTTTATGTGACGGTTGATGACAGCCTTATTAAAGAAATGGAGGATAATGAAAAGCTGATTCTGGATGAGTTGAAAAAATCCATTACACTGCCGAGCTGGCGCTATTTCAAGTCCGGGTCGACCACGCTCAAACGGGTTGATGATGGTTTTATCATATTTGTCGAGCAGGATAAAAGCAAGTTCACTTCACCCAATACGTCGGTTGATAATGATAAGGACATTCTGAAAATTGCAGATACCGAATTTTCTCAGATCGGATTTCTCGGGAAGACGGATGTGACCATAGATGACGGTATGGGAGCAGTGATTACAAAAGCGGTTTTCGATCCGGAATACGAAAAAGGGAATGATACTATTCAGAGTCTCAGGGTGACCTTTTCAGAAAAGGTGAAAAAACCGAATATTTCACAACCCTTCAAGTTCAGTTATAAAACTGCTTCTGGTGGTATGGGTTATTATTCGATGACACTGGATATAAATAATCTGCTTTCCGGCGGCAACGGCAGTGCCACAATGGAATTCGAAGTAGAGGAAATTATCGATAAGACCTATCCTGAGGATAAGAAAGACAGTATCTGGATAAAGGAAAGCAGTGGCGGTAATATTGATGATTTGAACGGGGTATCCCAGAAGAAAGAAACGGTGCATGTCCCGTTAACAGTATTACCGTATCATAACGATTTCACTATTGATGTACTCGGTCCGTTCATTCCTGACCAGACTATTGATAAAGACATTATTGATCTATTTGATTTGTCCGATGGACAGACCGGCACTATTATCCTTGTTGAGATAACCGGGCCGATAATTAACCCGGGTGATTGGAGAGCTTTACTTTCAATTTTTGATGCCGTCGGTAATACTGTTCTTGACAATAGTGAAGGTAAATTGAAAACCATAACTATAGAAGGGGTGACAAAAAATTATTTTGTTTTCACCTGGGCCGGTAAAAATGATGCGAACAGAGATGTCGGTGCGGGAAGTTATCTGGGTGTTGTAAACGTTTATAAGAAAAATGATTTGGCACAACAATATCGCAGGCTTATCGCTGTGATGGGTAAATAGAGAAAGCATAGAAACCTCTGCATAAGAAAAAGGCTGCTTCAAATCAGGCGGCCTTTTCCATATCTGTTCAAGACGTATCAGAAAAGTTATTTCCCTTCCTCAAGGCGGGCAATTAAGAATTCAGGAAGTTTGTGCTTACGCATCTTGGCCTGACATTTTTTAATATCGTAGTTTATTCTGCGGAGTGTGAACGTACCCGATTCGGTATCAAGAATGCCGTAACTCGCTTTAGGATTTCTATCACGGGGTTGTCCGACGCTCCCGACGTTTATCAGATAATGGGTATCATCTTCTTTGCTGAAATCAAGTAAGTTGTCCTGACTTACATTTATTTTTTTCTCACCGTCAAGTGCAATGGTCACCGGGATATGGGTATGGCCGACGAAACAGAAGGAAGTGTCAAAGAACTGGAAATTAAATGCCGCTTCTTCTATCGAGGTGATGTAGTACCACATCCGCGGTTCATACGGTGTGGCATGGACATAGGTTTTATCCCCGTCAATTTTTAACATGGGCAGCTCTTCAAGAAACTTGCGTGAATCCTCACTGAGCTGTTCACTTGTCCATTCAATCGCAATCTTTGCATTGATATTAAAATTCTGGGTAGACAGGGAATCGAGCACAGCCGCATCATGATTGCCCAGAAGTATAATGGGGCATTTTTTATTGACCAGGTTGATACATTCGTTTGGATTTGGGCCGTAACCGATAATATCGCCCAGGCAGACTATTTCATCAATGTTCATTGACTCAATATCGTAAAGTACTGCAGAAAGTGCTTCAAGATTTCCGTGTATATCCGAAATTATAGCGGTCCTCATTATTATTTTCTTCCATTTTCCATATAGCGAAAGGTACTTGAACCGATTTCGATTCTGTCTTTATGTTTTAATTTATGCTTGTTGACCTTTTTACCGTTAATTTTAAAGCGACCCATTAACTTATTCGCGTGAATCCAGGTGCCTTCTTTGTCCTTTTCAATGAGTACGTGACCGTCGGTAATGAGGAAACCGTCAACAAAGATATCGTCCTTTTCAGAACTACCGATGGTCATTGCAGGCTTGTCAAGTTTATAAACGACATGTTTGTTCGTTTCGATCAATACACCCGCACTGCCACTTTCCTCACTTTCTGAGAGAGGAGGTTCCACTGCGGCCCCCAGTTCTTCAATGTCGGCCTCTTCAGCCTGCGCTATGTCATTCTGCGGCGGACTCGGCACTTCAGCGGGCGGCGCTAAATCAGCTATCTCAGGACTCTCTTCTCCCAACTCAAAAAGGATAGAATACTTTCCCAGGGTAATTTTATCGCCGTCTGACAAGGGAGCCTCTTTTACTTTTTTATTATTAACAAAGGTCCCGTTTAATGAGTTCAGGTCTGAAATAATAAATTGTCCGGAGGCGTCCTGCTCAATACGGACGTGGCGCCGTGAAATACTGATACTTGCAATAGGGATATCATTTTCCGGTAATCGCCCAATATTAATTACATTTCGGTTAATCTCGTAGGTTTTAATCGGCTCGTCATTATGAAAAACTGTTAAATGTACCATAGTATGCCACTCTTTTGTTAAGATACAGAATCAATATACAATTTCAAAATGATGTTTGCAACACTGCGTCACCTATCTTATGATATAATTGCTAAATACCGATAAAAAATATATCTTAATTCGTAAGGAGGAATGATATTAATTATATCATATTTTTTTAACTAGAATCATCTCTCAAGCGGTACTTTATGGATATTTCCAATTATCCTCATACACGTTGCTCCCTGCTGTGCTTTCTACTCCTCTTTGTACTTTTATGTGTTGTCACTACAGGTGACGCCGGTGAGCGGGAAGATATCATTAATGCAAGAGAGGTACTTACTGTCAGACTTGATTCTCTTGAAATGGAGAAACAGATACGTAAACGGCAGGGTAAACCGTTGGGGAAACTGGAAAGTGAGAGCCGGCGTCTCCGTGATTCAATTGCGGTATTGAGAAAAAAGCTTGCCGGAACTTATGATGGAGAAGAGCCACCGCGGGCAAATGGACCTCTGGTAGAAACGCTGGCCCGCATCTTTCATAAACCTGCAAATATTTTTGACTGGCTCGTTACTATTATTGGAGCAATCGCACTATTATCCGGCGCTCTTTTTATTAGCGGACTGGTGCATACTATTTTCAGCAGAGCAAGAAAACCTCTCCGAAGTCAGGCACCGCAGAAACAGCAGCGAACGCAAACAAGCGGTCATACCGGAGGCTCTCCAAGATATCCTCCTGCGGGGCCGTCGCCCGTAACCGACAGCAAGGATGAAAACATTGCCTCATTGCGCAGGCGTATGAAGAGAGATATTGACCGCATACAGCGTTTTAACGAAACAGCATCACCCTTTTCGAATACAGAAAAGACAGGCTCTGACAGCAAAGAAACGGATGCGAAAGAGTCGCTTCGCCAAGATATACTTCATGCAGCGCAGCAGGGACTTGACTACCAGGAGATATCCCGTAAATTCCATGTGAGTGTGGATCAGGTTTCCTTGATAGTACGTGTCGCATCACGAGGTGATACCAGGAACAGATAGATATTTTGTACGTATGCGGAATCGGGAATATGTTCCGGATATCCTTGCAGAGTAATTCTATAATAATGGATATACATACACTGTGCACGTCATTTTTTCATGGTTAAGAGTATGGTGTCACAAACACCACCAATCGCAGCCTCCCTGGTTTCTGTTTCAAATGCAGAAGTACCTTTCGATAAAGGTGTTGTCGATAAACAGATAGATCCGTCAACCTTTATTATCCGGATACCTGCCGGTGATATTACAGTGCGGGTGCCGGAGGGATCGCTTACTGTCGGCGATTCCGTATCAATTGCCCAGAAAGGTGATGCGGTGTTAATCGCAATTCACTCCCTTCCGCTGGAATCAATGACTACCTTCGGCGATTCTGTTGATTTGCAGATTGGGACTACAATGGATGAACTTATGACTCTTCTCCAAGAGCTTCAGTCCGACCTGTCATCGAGCGGGACCGATAACCGCTTCAACCGGCTCCTGGAAAGTGCAATTGCATTCTTTGCGGAGAAAAAATATGATGCATCGGCACTGCTCCTCCTCCTTACCCAACTAAAGGGGGCGTTATTTTCACAAACTAATACTACGCTTCTTTCTGAGAATCAGGAATCACTGCACCGCCTGGGGACACTGCTCACTGAGGTTACTGAGTATTTTTCTTCAATTTCCGGAGGGGTTAAGGAAGATTCCCCGTATGTGGTGTCTTTGACACAATCACCGGAAACCGGATTGTATTACCTGACGGACAGGGAAGAGGCTTTGAAGCTGCTGGTTAGTAACTCGGTCGAAACGGAGCATTCCGTTAACCAAATGCTGAAGGCATTTTCCGACAAACCGATATTTCTCTATTTTTATGAATCAACGCCGGGTACGACAAAGGCCATGGCCATGTCTTATGAAACGCTGTTGAATGAAATCGAACATATTTTGCGCGCGGAGATGAAAAGTGAGAGTATGCAACGGCTTGATCCAAAACTTATTGCCGCACTGGTGAGGCAGAAGGGAAGACTGCCGTTATCACAACTGGTGGCTATCGACCGACTGCTGTGTTCCGTTGCCGGACAGGATAAATCGCTAATAGTCAGGGGAGATGCGCTGTCGGTCTCTCTGGCGCAGTTGGTTGCGGTAGCCCTGGAAGCCGGTGATACCAGGATACCGGATTTCCCAGCGGCGCTGCAGTATATCGGATCGCGTATGCCGGATTTAGTGAATACCATTTTAACATGGCTTGACACACAGAAAAATGAGGTAAAGCTGGTTGACTTGAAAAGAATACTCTATCAGAGTTTATCGGCCGAACAGTTTTCTTCGGTAAAACGGGATGAAGCAATTCCGTCCCTGTTTAAACATGTCGGGTTCTCTCTGGAGCACGATTTGTATCAGGCGGTTTCAAATCGTGCCGGTATCAATACGGATTCTCCCAGCTTTAAACTGGCATTACTCCTTATATTAAGCTATGTAAATAACTTTGCCGAGCAGCAGGACGGTGAAGGGATTAAAGAAAAGGAAGGCGGTCAACGGGCCCCAATGTTTTCCAGTGCCGCAGAGAACCTGTCGGATTCACCCAAATCGTCTGTGTCGGATACAGGCGCGGTTGAGCGCGACGAACCCGCGTCACGGATTTCTGTTGCAATGGTACGGCAACAGATTGAAACGGTCCTGAATCGGTTTGAATCTCTGCAGATGCTGGCAAAACCGGTAGTCAGTGCCGAAGGTGAACAGCAGGTATTGATATTACCGGTGCATATCGGCGATGAATGGAGCGAAATCAGGATAAAATTTGTAAAAGAACGCAGGAAAAAGGGACAGAATAAGCCACCCGGGCACATTACAGTGACACTGAATATGACGCTGTCTTTGCTGGGAGAAATATCGGCCTCTATGGAATATAAGCGATCGAAACATCTGCGGGTTTCCCTTACATTCGACAATCCCCTGGCACGGAACTGGTTTCAGAAATATAAAAAGGAGATGTGTGAGGCTCTCAATGGACTGGATATACCGGCTGTCCAATTGCACCTGACTACCAGGAGTATTCGTACAAGGAAAAAATCGGTTCTTCACACGAAGGCACCCGGACAGCAGGCACATTTCGATGTCCTTGGGTAATCGTAAATTATAAAA
>CAZIYW010000080.1:0-23479 GCA_964543525.1 uncultured Fibrobacterota bacterium
TTTTTTCTCAACAAGAATACAACGACAATTCCTCACCAAAACTATGCTAAAAAGTATTTTAACGTTTCTTTTCTCTAACCATAATCAATACCATAAGCACACATAACTGCATTATTTTCAGTCACACTTTTTATTAAAAAAAATAACCTTGAAGCTGAAAGTGCGTAAAAATAACTATATAATTGACAAATGTTCAGTAAGGAAGATAAAATTAAAGGATTAAGAGACTATATTTATTTAATAGCATATTTTTATAATTCTATTGCGTATAATGACAGAATTTAAGCTGAATATGTCTATGATTACTTTCATTTTACAGATTATCTGCTCTTTTCTCTTTGCGATGAGCATTATCTTCGTTTTTGTGGAACTTCGTGCACGATTCGATAAGAGTTTCCTGGTATTTGGTATCTGTAATTTACTTCTTTGTACGTTCTGTGCTATAGACATACTTGTTCAGTATGACACAGCCCATCTCACCTGGACGAAACTACAGCATGTTATAGCCTCTTTCTTTGTTCCATTTCTTGCCTGGCACCTCTTTACAATTATGCATATAGAGAACACAAAACTGCTTAAAACGCTCTTTTTTATTGCAACACTTTTTTCATTAACTTTTTTCTCTAATATTTTACTTACCGGCGATACCGGCGGTATGGAAACAACCCTCCTGTACAACATCACCTTTGTTCCCTATATTCTGGCAGGAATTATCGGTCTGCTAGGTCTTATTATTGTCAATCTCAGAAACGCCGATGCTGGAACAAGAAAGCTCCTTACTTATCACCTTATTGGATCTCTGGTGCTCTCTATCTTTGCACTTCTCGATCTCATTTGTATAGCCACAGGGAATCCCTGGCTAATTCCCGTTGCCAGTGCTTCTGTTTTCGGTGTGCTCATCTACAGTCTTATTCTAACTATTGTGTTTACCGAGCGTCTCAGCATGATAATACGGCAGAGAGAAATTACTTTCAAGAAACTGCGGGAGGCATATAAGGAACTTGAAGAGGTACAGAGTCTTAAAGAGTTGGGCCAGTCAACAGCAATAATCAACCATGAGATAAAGAACTATACCTGTGCTATATCAGGGTATGCTGAAATGCTACCACCAATACTAAAAGATGACCGCTCAAAGAGAATTGTAAACAGGATAATTGAAGGAGCAAAAAAGATTACTTCCTTCAGTCAGGACATTTTGGATTTTTCCAAATCGAGAATCATCGTTGATAAAGCTTTTATAAATTTCACTCAATTAGTGCAGAATTGTATTTTCAACAATTTCCTACACAAAAAAGATGCCTTTATTTTTGAATATGGATTTGATTCCGACGTGTATATAAATGGTGACTGGAATAAACTTGAGCAGGTATTCATTAATATATTCAAAAACGCATTTGAAGCTGATGCCGACGTTATCACCCTTAAAATGCATGTAAAATCTTGTGTCCTTCTTCTCGTTGTTGAAGATAATGGTATCGGGTGCGAAGAATCACAAATGGATAATATATTTAAAGCATTTTATACCAAGAAAAAGGAAATCCATGGAACAGGCCTTGGTTTGACTATTGTCCGATCTGTAATTGAAAGCCATGGTGGTCATGTGAGTGCATACACTAAAAATATAATGGGTGGGGATATTCATGGCCTTTCATTCAACATCGCATTCCCCATCTATAATGAAACAGGTAAGAAAAAAACAGAAGAGAAAGATAATGTGATATTTATTAAGCAGGATATTAAAAACCTTGCTTCCGTAATAAAAGCTTTTCAGAATGTCTCAGTTAATCCTCATATCATGCAAACTGTCAAAGACATCGAAGATATGGATTTATTCAAGAGGAATACCGCTATCGTCGCATCCCCGGCAAGTATAAACCAGATACGCAATAGATACGGCAATAGATATAAATTACACACATTGCTGGAAAGTACAAGGCATGGTATTCTGGTAACAAATGAATCGGAAAAAAATACACTGAAAATGTTTTCAGAGGCTTATGTAATTGATAATCTATTAAAAAATCCCTTCCTGAAAGAGGAATAGTATCATCGCGAATCATATTCACCCCATTACCGTTAAGATTTCCTTCCTGTATAAAATTACTTTATACTAATAAGGATCAAACCTACAGCACATACCAGTGCCTCAGAATCTGTTAAAAAATCCCGTAACATTTGTGAGCGAAGAATTTTTTTCATAAAAGGAGAGGTTACGATATATACCCAGAGCACGCATCCAAGAAAGTAAAACACTTCAGCGGCTCCGACCTGTTCCGATTGTGAAAGAAAGAAAAGCGCCGTTAGTGCAAGAATAGTAATTATAAAAAGAAATGCATACGTGCCGTGTAATCCATATTGCGTAGCATACGTTTTAATGTTTGCAGCAGAATCCCCTCTAATATCGTCAATATCACTGGTCATAGTATTAACCATGGAACTGAGGAAAAAACAACCAATTACCACCAGGCAGTCGGGTCGTTCAAAAACTGATATCTGTTTATACTGCATAATAATTATATATGCACTGCAACTCCACATAAGGCTCACTACAATATTTTTAATAAGCACCATTTCCTTAATTTTCACACCCTTAAGATGCCAATTTTGTTTTGGGTCAGGAACCGGAAAAATCCTGAAATTATACAGCACACCCCCGACAATTATCAGAAGCATATGCCAGGGTACGAGTCGATTTGTTGCAGCAAGGACAAAAACGCTGACTGTGACAAATAAAATAGCGATAAAAAGAGGCCATCGCCTCTTCTGGAATAGAAACCTGTTATCTGTTCTATTTATCAAATCTTCCTTATGATCGGTGTATTGATTTATGAGATACAATCCAAAGGTAAGAAATATACTGGTGATAATAAGAGTTGTATCGAGAGCAATAGAGAGATGCATACTTGCGGCAAAAAAGGTGAGACCGGCTATCATTCCGAGGAAAAAAAGAGGTGCCAACGAATCAAAAACATCACCAATAGTAACGGATCCATGTATCTGATCATCCGATATGGCAGGAGAAATATGTTTTAAACTGTTGAGATTTGATTCAGGGCAGATCTCAGGTATCTGTTCATCTTCGGTACCGAACAGTATACTTTGTACCGGTTTACTTTGCGCATTTTCTTCTTTAACATTGCGTATTCTTCGTTGTTTTTTTAAATTCTCTATGCAATCAAAGGAGGGGCGCATATAGTAACTCCTTTCGGTTAAATGCGAATCGGGGGGGCACATAAGCAAATAACTCCTGTTCGTATAGTATCAGATTGCGTTTAAAGAATCGGGGAAGGCCATATTCTCCGATTCTTTTTTTTTACAAGCTGATTGTCAAACTTTCTCAGGGCACCGGAAAGTACCCTGTTTTAAAAATGCTCATTTTCTTTACTTATTTTATTGACTCCCCGGTATTTTTATGTTACTATTAACAGTTGCGGGCATAAAAACGGGAAAGGACTTTTTCTCCGATTGATACACCGCATGGGTCAAGCTGTCCTGGACGCCAATTCAGATCACAGTTTGGCCCTCATTTTTATTATAAGATGAAGTCAATACGAATTCAGTATAAAAATCCTTTTTCGGTCAGAAAATATTTTTTAGTTCTTTACTTTTTATTTTCCGGATATTAAGTGATGCATTATACGCAGGATTGTTGACTTTTACCCCCTTAAATAATATATGGCAAAACAATAAAAAATGCATAAAAAATTACGCCAGGCGTAAGATTTTCCATATTTATTGCATTTAATAAATTAAATCACCAACTATTATACGAAAAAAAGCGTTACCAGGTGCTTATTATGTAACCGTCGACTCAATTCTGTCTGAAATCGCATCAAAAACCCGTCGTATATCTTTGTGACTGATAAAACGGATAGAGTATATTTAAATATGCTGATTATCGCACCGGTGCTACTGAGCATATTCTCTTCAGAAAGGATTTATTATGGAGGAGACCGGCGCACACTGGTTCAACCGAAAGGCTGCACTGCTTGTCGACTATACAAAAGCCTACCTTGAAAAGATGAAATCAAGGCGGTACCTGAAAGTACTTTATTTCGACGGATTTGCCGTATCCGGGAGAATAGAACGGGAAGCTCCGGCTGACGGGACTGATTCTGCCGTTGCTGTAGCGAAAAAACTGCTTGCACTGGATACACCCTGCCCGTTTGACATGTACTACTTTATTGAAAAAAGCAGACAGCTCGCTAAGAAGCTGCAGAAGACAATCGATACGGAATTCCCGTCAAAAAAAATGGTCGTATCGGTGGTAACCGGCGACAGCAATGAAATGCTCAGGGATCTGGCCGCATTTCTCCGTGAAGGACGACGGGACCGTAAGGTGCTTGCCTGTATTGACCCGAGCGGTATGCAGCTGCAGTGGGAATCCATTGCCTGCCTGAAAGGACTCGATATTGATTTGTGGATCCCGGTTCCGCTCGGCATGGGGGTGTCCCGCCTGCTTAAAAAGGACGGCAATATTGCCGACTCGTGGATGAAGAAACTGCAGGATTTTCTGGGATTAACCGGCCGGGAAATCCGGTCGGCGTTCTATGAGGATCAGCCGGTCCTGCCCCTGTTCGGCAAAACAACCGAATCGGTGAAAAAGGACAAGGCCATTCAGATTGCCGGCAGATTGTACCGTACCAGATTACAGAGCGTTTTCAGATACGTGTCACAGCCGCTGGTAATGGTAAACAGGAAAAACAATATCATGTACCATTTCATTTTCAGTTCCAATACCAGAGGGGCGGTAACAATCGCCGATACAATCATTGCTCAGCAGAGGGAACAGCCTGAACGGCACCTCACCCGGCGGTTATAGCCGACGGTGACTGATGGTCCGCCCTGTATATCCGCATTACTTTTTTCTATTGACTTAGCACACCAATCATGATACTGTAAATATTGGTATTTGCCGCAAGGGGGCTAACCGGCAACCGCAGGCAGGGTCTTTTACAAAGTAGTTGACATGCAAGAAAAAAGACACATTGAGAGAATCCGGTGTTACTATTACCTGAAGGTGTATGACAAAGAAACAAAGTCCGATGTCGGCTCTATTGTCGACATATCAATGAAAGGCATGAGGCTTGTCGGTGAAACTCATTTTCCCTCGGATACCACCTGCCGGTTCCTGGTAAAACTGCCCAAAGGCTATATTCTGGGCGACTCATTCGACATTGACGCAACGGTACGGTGGTGTAATAAAAGCGAGGAGCAGAGCACAACCTACTACGAAGCAGGTTTCGAGTTTGTAAACGCAGAACGCAAAGGGGTGATTTTCCTGCGCTCCCTCCTGAACGATTTTAAAAGCAACGATCTCCTGTAGTATCTCAATCCCCGACTTTATTCCAACGAATCTGCCATTTTCCTGACTTCATCCAGAAACGCTTTCTGGTCTTTGTAGATCATGAAATTATCAAGGTTCTGTAGGTTGGTCGATTTCAATATGTTGATGGTCTTCTCCGTTCCTACAACACGCAGAAAACGGGCTGTTCCCTTGAAATGATTGATGAGTCGCACGAGCAGACCGATCTCAGAGGAAACGATGCCGCTGGAACCGGTAAAATCCACAACGACATCCTTGTCACCTACTGTGACACTGAGCATGTTCTCCAGCTCACGTTTGAACACGTTGAAATCCTTATAGTCTTCACGCACATGGTGTAAATACACAAACTGATTAAGTATTTTCTTTTCAAGCGGCATAACGATTTACCTGCAGGTTGGCGGTTCCTTTTCAGATTGGTTTTATGACGATTATTACATTATACATGATACAATGGATCTACCATTTTTTCCAGATGAAAGTGAAAATAATGACTTTACTAATCAGCACGCATATCATATCGGTTTATTATCCGCAAAACGCAAGGCCTTACCGGTACATCACCAGCATTATTTATATTGCACCCAGTGATTTTTCCACAGGTACAATAATACAATCGGCAAACAGGAAGCGGATACCGAAACCTTTTAACCATGTTTTAATCATGTCGCAGATAACCATTCAACCCATTTCATCGAATCAGCTCGGACAGATCCATGCACTGATTCTCGATTGTGATTTTACCTTTTTATCACACGCGCTGGGATTTATCCCCACGGTGGATTATTTACAGCAGCAAACCCTGGATGACCCGGATTTTGATCCGGAACTGTTTCTCGGTGCGTTCCGGGGAAACCGCCTTACCGGTGCTGTTTTCGGTGTCCGACGGCCGTGGAAAAATGGGCAGGAGGATATCGGCTTCATTAAATATATCCTGGTTAAAAAAGACAACCGGCGCATGGGTACCGGTACAAGACTGCTCGCAGTATGTGAATCACGATTGCTCAAGCGGGGAGCCGGATCTCTTATATATGGTGCCAGCTCGCCCCGGTACTTCTTTCCGGGCGTGCCCACTGAATCGAAAGGCCTCTGCGGACTCCTTGAATCAGCCGGTTGGGATAAACAGTCTGAACGGGTAAGCCTCTTCACCTATCTCGATAAAACTACGGTTACCCGTGAACTGCTGGAAAAAGTAATACAGGAGAAAGACGCTTTCCGCCTCTCCCTTGCTACATACGAAGATGAGCAGGAAGTCAAAGATTTTGTCACCGGGGAATTCACCGTTTCATGGGCCCAGGAGGCCTGCGCTGCGATACACAACACTCCGGCGGGGTTCTGCTCGGTACTGCGTGATAAGGAATCCAATACCGTTATCGGCTTTGCAGCAGTTAACGGCACGAACCCGAACTGGTTCGGCCCCATGGGTGTCCGTAGCGAACTGCGGAAACAGGGCCTGGGCCACCTTCTGGTCTATCATACCTTCCTTACCGCAAAACAGCGGGGCATGAAACACCTCCTCATTCCATGGATTAACGGCAAGGAGACATTCTACAGCAGGTTTGTTACCGAGCCCCGGTGGCAGCGGTACTATAAATATGAAAAACAGGTATAGCACGAAACCAAACCACTTATATAATGGAGTCTGCAGGAATGATACGTCAAGTGCCGGCTGTTGTTATGTGTGTTGCGATGACTATAGTATGCACCTGCTCACCCGCACCTAAAAAGACTGCCCGGAACGGTTCAGACCCGTGCATGGAAGCTATTCGCCTGCGGAAACAGGCGGAACGGACGACTACTGAAGAGCGGGGGATTCTGGAGGCAAAAGCGGCTGCAATGCAGGATATCTGTGATGAACGGCGGCAGGAGAATGGCGAGAAATTCGATGAATATCAGAGGCGACGCCGCAGACATAAAAAGAAAAAATAGGCGCCGGGGACCTGCAGTACTATTAACACTTTCTCTTCACTTTTTTTATATTTAACACGGGACCGGGGTAACCTGTTTCTTGTCGGTGAACATTTTATTGTGCCGGCCGTAATGGTATGATAGTGACAGGTACTGAATATATTGTGCAGGAAATAAACATGAGAGCACATATAACATATTGTATTGCAGGGGTATCGGCTGCAGCTATTTTTATCCTGTTGAGCGCCGGCGGGTGCACAAAAAAAGATACGATACCGCAGGCATCGGACTCCCTTGTGGTGCCCTGCCAGGAAGTCGGGGCGTCAACGTTGTATGCCTATGACGGCCCCCGTCTGATATGGATTCTGGACTCGGATTATTCATTCAAGACCCTGGAGGATACGAGTTCCATGCTGGTTGTACCGGTCAGAATGAGTATCTTTGACTCAACCGGGACCAAAACGACCCGTGTCCTTGCCGACTCGGGACGTACGACAAAGGAGATGGAGCGCTTCTTTGTGTGGGGAAATGTCTATATAAAAAACTATGACGGCCAGATTATTAAAAGTCAGACCCTCTGGTGGAACAAGCTTACCCGTAAAGTCGGCTCCGACGATTTTGTCGAAATTCGAACGCCGGGCGGCGATGTGCTCCGCGGTAAAGGCCTTGACGCAACGGAGTCATTCTCACAATGGACCCTGCGGGAGAATGTCAGCGGTGAATTCCCCAATTTCCAGGATCGGATGGAAGAGGATGAAGAATTTTAATCCCCTTCTCCGCATCGGTTGCCTCGTTATTGCCGTTATTGCCGTGTCCATCCTTTCAGTATACCCGTCAACCCTGATACTCCGCAACGCCAACTATAACCGCAATTCGCTGGTGCGGGGAAAGCTGGTCAGTGTGCTTGAGGGAAACGTGATATTCAAGTATGATGATGCGATAATCCAATCGGATAAGGCTACCTGGTACCGTAAAGACGGCAGGGCTTACTTTACCGGCCATGTCCGTATCACCCAGCACGAACAGATTCTCAACTGCGATCGCATGACCTATACCCGCAACAATAAAAAAATTGTTGCAAAGAAGAATATCGATTTTTTTGACAAAGAGGAACAGATGCGGGTTGTCGCCCAGCAGGCCGTCTATTTCCTTGACACCAAACACCTGACACTCACTATAGATCCGAAAATGTTTCAGTACGATACAGCCAGGGCTGAAACACTTACAATTGTCGGTGAAACAATGATCTATAATGATTCCCTCCAGCTGGCATCGGCCGAAAAAGATGTCCGTATCTTGAAAGGACTGCTGAAAGCCGATTGTGAGCGGGCAACCTATGATCTGAAGACGGATGTGGCCTGTCTGCGTGAGGATCCCTGGATCTTTTATGATATCCACGAACTTACCGGCGACTCCGTCGATCTCTTTTTTATCGAGAAGGTATTACGGGGTGTTGCGGTCATGCGTAACGCGAAAGGGTTTCATCGCGATGTCACTCCCCGGGATACTATCTTTACCAAAGTCACCGGCGACAGCCTCTACATGGATATCTCCGACTCGGGTACCATAGAAAAAATCTGGACATTTGACAATGCAACAACAATCTATTACTCGTCAGAAACGCCCCATCTGGCCAATGAAGGGGTCGGTAAATTCATGGTGCTTGACTTTATCCACGGTACCACCGGGACGCTTACCATCTCGGGAAACGCCGAATGTATCTATTTCCTTGAAGAGGAAAAGGAATCCGGACGTAATGAGGCGGACGGTGACGATATCCTGATACATTTCAGGGACGGCAAGGCACACTTTATTAGACTTATCGGTGCGGTACGGGGAACCTATTATGCCGAGAAATATCGATGAGGCCTCTGTTCAGTCGTTATATACCGGAGCGGAAAGGTGTGCGGGACTTGGTACACGACCGTTTAATCCTGTATTTTATTGCATGAACGGCTTTGTGCGAATTACTTTATTACGGTGCTGTACCGGAAATAGGGACAAAATCCCCGGCTAACGGAGAAGAGACGAACCATGCTGGAAAAGACAAAAAAAAATCGCGAAATCAGAACAGAAAAACTGGTCAAGATTTACAGTAAACGGAAAGTTGTCAATGAGGTATCCATAGCGGTGCGCCAGGGCGAGGTGGTGGGTCTGCTTGGTCCCAACGGCGCCGGGAAAACCACCACTTTCTACATTATAGTAGGCATGATCAAACCTAACCGGGGTAATATATTCCTTGACAACAACAACATCTCGCGGAAGCCCATGTATAAACGCGCCCGCATGGGTATCGGCTATCTCCCGCAGGAAGCGTCAATATTCCGCAAGCTAACGGTCGGGGATAATGTCATGGCAATCCTTGAGACTCAGAAAATCAGTGCGAAGGAGCGAAAAAAAAGAATGCGCGAGCTTCTTCGGGAACTCCATGTCGATCATCTTGAAAAAAGCCTCGGGTATACCTTGTCGGGTGGAGAGCGGCGACGGGTTGAGATCGCGCGCGCGCTTGCTATCCGCCCTGATTTTATCCTTCTCGATGAACCCTTTGCGGGCGTCGATCCCATTGCGGTTGAAGATATTCAGAGTATTGTTCATGAACTCCGTGAAAAAGGCCTCGGCGTTCTCATTACCGACCACAGTGTCCGCGAGACCCTTCGTATAACCGACCGCGCTTATATTATGGCTGACGGGAAGATCCTTATCGAAGGTACCGCCAGAGAACTTGCGGAAAATCCCGAAGCCAGAAAGATTTATCTGGGGAGAAATTTCCGGCTGGATTAAGATTGCGCTCCCGGGGAGAACAACTCAAAAACGGCGTTAAAAAGCATATACCTGTCAGCGTCTCGCTGGAATTTCTGTACTATTTGCGATGAGCTAAAAAAAATACTTTTCCGTCACTTTTTTTCACTTTTTAGGCTCACTTTTTGCTTGTTCGTTTTTATATTTTAATGTACACTTATAATACGCATCATGAACCTATCCAGCCTAAAGGAATAAAACGTTGAACCTCGGACTTGATCTTTCACTGAAGCTGCAGCAGAAGCTTTCCTTTCAGATGATCCAATCGCTGAAACTGCTCCAGGTAAACACCCTGCAGCTTGAACAGTTGCTGAAAACCGAACTCGAAATGAATCCGGTGCTTGAACCGGTTGAAGCGCTTGAAGAGAACCAGGATGAAGAATCCACGGATGACGAAACCGCTGAAGAAGAACTGGATGTTGCAGCGGAGGATAATGATCTCGAGGTCGGGGAAGATGAGATAGACTGGGAAGAGTACCTGGAAGAAGGGTTTGATCTCGGATACAGCCACAGTGAGGAATTTGATCCAAACCAGGAGCGGTACGAGCCGACACCGGTACACCAGACCTCGCTTGAGGAACACCTGAACACGCAGCTTGCAGAAAAAAAACTTCCTGAATCACGGCGGTCGCTGGTCAGGTTTATTATCGGGTGCCTTGAGGAGGACGGCTATCTGCGTATCCCGCTCGAGCAGATTGCTGAGGCAAATAATGTGTCGATATTTGAAGTTGAAGAGGCGCTGAATGTAATATGGCAGATGGAACCGGCAGGGCTGGGCGCACGAAGTCTTCAGGAATGTATGATTCTTCAACTCAGTCGCCTGAACATGCACGATTCGCTGATAATGCGCATTATCAGTGAGGAATGGGACCTGTTTGAAAAACTGAAAATACCCGATCTCGCCCATAGGTTCGGAGTTGATACGGCCGGGATTCAGGAAGAGCTTGAAATTGTCAAACGGCTCAATCCAAAACCGGGATATCTGATCAGTCCTGAAAAACCTTCGACTATCATACCGGATCTCATTGTCGAGAAAATTGACGGTAAATTTATTGTTACTCTCAATGATCGCTCGGTCCCGTCGCTGCATATTAATAAAGCCTATGCCGATATGCTCAGGCGGGGAAGTCCGGTAAAAAAAGAAGTTAAAAACTATATACGTGAAAAGTTCAACAGCGCCACCTGGCTTATTCGCTCTATTGAGCAGCGGAAATCGACCATGCTGAAAGTCATGTATGCAATTATTGAAAAACAGCCGGAGTTTTTCGAAAAGGGGCCGCCCCATCTGAATCCGCTTAAACTCCAGGATGTGGCCGATATGATAGATATGCATATCTCAACAGTAAGCCGGGTTACCAGCAATAAGTATGTACAGTGTCCCCATGGAATCTATGAACTGAAATATTTCTTTACTGAAGCGCTCGGTCAGGATGAGAACGGCTCAGATATATCGACTGTGAGAATTAAGACACGCCTGAAAGAACTCATTGACGGGGAGAATCAGAAAAAACCGTTATCAGACCAGAAGCTCTCCGAGATTCTTACCGGAGAGGGATTAAAAGTGGCACGACGAACAGTAGCAAAATACCGTGAACAGATGAAGATTCTACCGGCACGGCTCAGACAGAAATATGACTAATCAAGCTATGTATACCAATACGGTACCGCAACGTTCCACTCAGACCGGTTTAGAGGGTGCGCCGGGAAAGAGAAACAGCTCACGCCTTCCCCGATGGCTCTATCGCAAAGTTCCGCTGAAAGGAAAAAAAGAGACAGTTATACATTGCCTGCATGAAGGTGCGCTGCATACCGTATGCGAGGAAGCAAAATGCCCGAACCGCTGTGAATGCTTCGCCTGCGGCACGGCCACCTTTCTTATCATGGGTACTATCTGTACGCGAAACTGCGCCTTTTGCAGTATCGCCCACGGCACACCTCAACCGCTCGACCCGGAAGAGCCTGAGCGCCTCTGTGAGGCTGTTGAGAAAATGGGGCTTTCCTATGTTGTTATAACGACAGTAACCCGTGATGATCTCGAAGACGGCGGCGCCGGACATATCGCGAAAACAATCACGCTGCTAAAACGAAATGATACTATACGGGTAGAAATTCTGGCTTCCGATTTCGGGGGTAATATGCGGGCACTGGCAACCGTGCTGGAAAGTCGGCCTGATGTGTTTAACCATAATATTGAGACCGTTCCATTACGGTATCCCTCTGTCAGACCTGAGGCGGATTATGCACGCTCGCTGGCACTCCTGCGACGAGCCGCTCACTATAGTCCGGAAATCCCTGTCAAATCAGGAGTTATGGTCGGCCTCGGCGAAACGGAAAAGGAAATTATTTCTCTCATGGAAGAACTCCATGACGCAGGCGTTTCGATTCTTACAATCGGCCAGTATCTGCAACCCGGCAGGAATCAGGTGCCGGTGAAGGAATTTATCCATCCTGAGCAGTTTCAGAGGTACCGTAATATAGCCGAAGAAATCGGTTTTTTAAAAGTTGTATCAGGACCATTTGTACGCAGCTCCTATAAAGCTGCGGAATTAGCGACCGGTTAACATGGTTATCGTCACTGGTGTTTATAAAAACAACGAATTTCTCGATTCCAGGAGGAGGTAGCAGGTTATGAATATCCAGATTACATGCAGGCATTCAAAGGTGTCGCAGGACACCCAGCAGTACCTTAAGGAAGAACTGGTTAATCTTGAAAAGTATTACGACAGGATAACCTCTTGTCATGTGATTCTCGATAGTGAGCATATCGATAAAATCGTTGAAATAGTTATGAATGTACAAGGCTCATCAGTTAATGCAAAGGGAAAATCTGAAAACCTTGGAAAATCGGTAGACATTGCACTGAATAAAATAGCCAGACAGCTTAAAAAATTCAATCAGAAACTGAAAAATCATAAAAAAACAAAAGATCTCAAAACATACAACCGCGAATACAGTGAGATAGAACAATAACAACCGGATACATTTTAAACCGATGATCGATCCGATTCAGTCGGTAAAAAAAATAGGGGCAACGGATATATCGGCTGGTGAACGGATTGCGGAGATGTATTTTTAAAATGACGAAAGGATTCTTTCAGTGAAAAGAACGAATAACGACCTTGTTGTCGGTGGCGTCATTTTTATTTCTCTGTTTATTCTTATTGCCGGTGTTCTCTGGCTGAAACAGGTAAGTGTTGCACGGAAAATGGTGAAATATACCGTGCTTTTTCCCAACATCGGCACATTACAGAAGGGCGATCCGGTAACGGTAAACGGTGTCAAGCGCGGCTCTGTTGCCAGGATTTACCTGCATGAATCACAGGTTGCTGTCGAAATGAATCTGGATAAAGCGGTAAAATTTACCGATTCCAGTACTGTCGCGGTGCAAAATATCGGACTGATGGGCGAGCGTATGGTCGGCATCCTGCTCTCCGATAAGGGTAAACCGCACGTACCGGACACCAAACATAATATTTCCTATATCCAGGGGCATTTTGACAGCGGTATTGCCGAAGCGGTCGGCCTCCTCGGTGAAGCCCTTACCGAGGTCCTTGCACTGATTGACACAGTGGAAGATATAATTGAACAGACGGTGGGCGACACGGACTTTATCGATTTCTTTAACAGCTTTGTCAACCGTATTGATACCATTGTCTATCTGGTCGAACGGCTGGTGAAAGAAAATGAGCGTGATATCACCGTTGCGATCGATAATGTCCGCACCCTGTCCACGGATCTCAAAAATCTCCTTCAGGACAACAGAGCACGGGTGGATCATATCCTTGCAAACGGCTCGGAACTCACTGATGCAGCCTTGACCATTGCCGCACGGATCGACTCCATAGCGGCAACGGTAAACGGCATTATCAGCGATCTCGAAGCGGGGAAAGGGTCTGTCGGCGTGCTTCTTGAAGATGAAACGTTCATCACGGAATTAAAGGAATCAATGGCGGGACTCGACTCGCTGGTGAACGATATCAGTGACAATGGTCTTAAATTACGGGTGAAACTCTTCGGCAACAGACAATATTTCAAGAAGAAGGATTAATAGAACAAGTAGCGATAATGATAGAAAGAGAGATTACAGTAAAAAACAAACTTGGTATTCATGCCAGACCCGCATCCCTTATTGTAAAGGCCGCATCACGGTTTGCCAGCGATATTACCCTTATTAAGGATGATGTCGTTGCCAACGCAAAGAGTATCATGAATGTGATGATGCTCGCCGCCGCCAAGGACGCCACTATTCTTCTCAAAGCAGACGGCTCCGATGAAGAAGAAGCAGTTCGGACAATCGCTGAGATGTTTGCGAATAAGTTTGATGAGGAGTAATACAGAGAAATTACTATAGAATAGTATGACAGCAAAAATATCTGTGATCGCTATCACAAAATAAAAAAAGCCCGCAAAGAATCGGCAGGCTCAGGAGGTACAGTAAGTCAGCAGGTAATCCGCCTATCAGGCAACCGCCTGATAGGTATGTCCCAGTTCTTTAAATCCCGAGACATCATCACCCTCAAGTTTCTGTCGTATCTCCTCAAAACGACTCACTGTTTCTTTAGAATACAGTCGTTCGCCGCAATGAAGACACACCTCTGCCGACACGTATACTACAGCAGTATTATTACCACCCTTTAACAGTTTCTCAACCTTTTTTTCAGACATTTCCCCACCACACACGGGGCATTGCTTAAAGGGAATCATTTTCCTTTCTCCTTACTTTCCAGTCAATCCATTTCTCAGGGTCAGGTCTATACACGGTTATCAGAACAGCCCATTTATTATCGCTATTATAAGCCCATACGCTGTGTACCGGTTCCTTTTTCATATTCGTACCATACACGAGACAACTGGGAAAAGGTTTATCGTTCGGATAGTGCTCGATTATCTCTCCCATAAGAACACTGGTAAATATATCATCAAAATGCAGGTTATCGGAATGCGCCTCTTCGTCTGCATGATCCGTTATTCGAATTCGATTATTATGTATTGCATCAATTAATTCAATTAGCGTGACCATTCTATAACCTTGACTATACCTCCTCATAGGAATTGTATGATAAATATAACCCTTTTTAAATACTTATTTCCAAAAATAACGAAAAGCCCGGTGATTACTCGCCGGACTTTCGAGAACAATATATGTCTATTATGATACTACAATATACCTTTCAGCAAAAACACCGCGGCAAAAGCAACGATAGCATACAGCTCAGGAAAAACCCCCATAATAATGGTATTGGCAAACACATCATAACCGGCGCCGATACCGGCAATACCGTTGGCACAGACTTTACCCTGATATATGGCGGATATCAAACCGGCCAGCCCGAGTGCTATTCCCGCGCCGAGAATGGCCGCTCCTTGAAATATGGTTAATTCCGGGACCAGGTTTGCCTTTAAAATAAAGAAACCGGCAAAGCCGTATAGTCCCTGTGTACCGGGCATCGCACTGAGAACCATATAATTACCAAAAGCTTCACTCTTCTTTTTCAATGACCCTATTGTTGCCTGCCCGGCAATTGACACCCCTATTGCACTTCCGCATCCAGCCAATCCAACCATCAAACCCACGCCCAGGAAAGCTAAAACTAAAGGTAAGGCCATAATGACTCCTTTCAATTAATTTTTTTGTAACGGTTTATATTCTAATCTATTACCGGTAAATTCCAGATTATTATAAAACTCAACAAAGGTTAACCGTAACGGATGCACAAAAGAGCCGAGCGCCGCCAGCACCAGATTTCCCGTATGACCGGCAATGAGGAACACAATAAAAAGGATCCAGCCGACCCCCGGCACCGCATCCCGAATCTGGAGACCAATGACATTAACGACATACCCCAGGATTCCCGACGACAACCCCAGAGCAAAAAGACGGATATAGGACAAGATGTCGCCAACCGCTCCGGAGACGACAAAATACAGTTTCAGTATCAGGTTGACTATTCTGATATCAAGATATTTCTCTAATTCTGTAAAGAACGCAACATAAACCAGCGTTAGAAATCCCACGGTGAGAGTGGCAATGGAGACAGTCAGCAAGGGTCGTAATACCACCATATTCTGTGATAAAATCAAAAAGAGAATGACCGCACTGTCCACGATTAACAGTTTGCCGATTGCCGGAAGCGCGTGTTGAAAGGAGAAATACCGCGCCTTATTATAGATATTTAAAAATATACCGATATTGATCTGGATAACCCCCAGTAACAGGGCAAAATTAAAGGGACTGATCATAACATCATTGGTAATAACGGTAAATTTATTGAGAAAGGCAAAAAGAGGAAAATCGAGATGGTCTTTAATGGTAATACCGAAAACTGTCCCGCTGTTAACGATACCCATAACAAGAGTCGCAATTCCGAGAACCTGCCCCAGTGTTACCAGCAGTTTCCCTTTCCCGGTGATCTTGAACTGTAATATAGTGGTAATGATAATTATAACAAGTCCATACCCGGCATCACCCAGACAATTACCAAAGAAAATGGCGAAAAAGGGTGCAATAAAAAACGTCGGATCAACTTCATAATAATTGGGTAACTGAAAAAGTCTGGTAATAGGTTCAAACAACCGGGAAAAGGGGCCATTCCTAATTTGAACCGGTATTTCATCATTCTGCGTCGGCTTGGCAAATGCATACCATCCGGAAAAACTGTCCAGAAATTCCGCCACCCTCTTCTCTTTCTCCGCAGGAACCCATCCGGTAACACAAAGTACCTTCCCATCAACAGCCTCGTCCATACTTAACCGCGCAGACTCAAGCGCAAGTTGAGAACGCTGATTGGACAGATACAATTTAAGAACATCCTGATACACAACCAGTTTCTCTATTTCCCGCTTTATTTCCTGTTTCCTGGTCTGTAATGACACTGTTTTTTTTCGTGCCTCAGTCAAAGATATCTTTGGCAGAATTACCTCTTCAGCATCAAGAGTAACCTTTTCACCTCTTTCAAGGAGTATAAAATAGACAGTGGAGCCTGCTTTAGTAATAATCTCAAAGGTACTGCTTTCAAGTGGTAACGTATTGAATTTTTTGTCGTTAGAAATAAGAAAGCGTATCGAAACACCGGCACCTTCAAGCTGGCTAACCGCATCGGGCTTAAAATCTCCCCATGGCTCTAACGCTTTGACATCTTTATTAATACCTGCAATTTTCTGATCGATTTTCTCACGCTCTGAATCAAGTGTATCAAACCTGGTGACAACCTCTTCAGCATTTCCCCTTACACTCTGTGCGGCTGCACTCTTTTTTTCCTTGGCAACCCGTTTCAGCTCTTTTAAAACACGATCCGCCGCTTTGATCTGATTCTGTAATGTTTCCATATTCTCCGATCGTATTTCCGGATTCTCCACGACATGGACAACACCCAAATCCTGAAGAGAGCTGAGGAAGGACTCCTTTTCCCGGTAATACAACAGAATAGATACTTTTTTCATGGGAACTATCATACTGCAGCCTCCGCCTGTGCCAGTCGCTTCTTGAGGATCTTCTGTGACGATTTTGCCAGATTCTCTTCATCCTCCATAAACCGTTTAATTTTCAATATTGCGCCCTGATACGCAGGGATCTGCACCTTTTCATACAGGTTAACTTTCTGGGTCGTCTTCTTACGGGCATACTCGAGAATTTCCACCTTTTTCCTGGCGACGTCAATGGTAACCTGCAACTCGACCGCTTCTTTCAGCAGTATCAAACCAGGGGGAAACCATGACGGTGATGTTACCAGACTGAATCGGGTGACCGCAAAATCGACCGATTTGAAAATAGGTGTCTTGACACCGGCGATTTTCCTGAAATCAAGCTTTATATCTTTGAGCTGCAGAAGGTTCGTGGGGAATTCCGGCCAGAGACGGTTCAACTGTTCCAGCTTTTTTTTCTGCTGCTTAAAAGCATCCTCCGCCTTACGCACTTCAGCTCTGGCACTCTTGACCTCAAACCGCAGGGCAGACTCTTTCGCCTGCAGGGTGGGCAGGGCGTTCTCCCGAATGCGCAGTTCCTTTTTAAGCTGCTGCAGCGCTGTTTTGTTGTATTGAAATTTTAATGCCATAGTTTTCTTGTTTCCGCTAATATCTTTTTCAAAACGTCATTCCCGCGGATGCGGGAATTCGGACGGTAACGTATAGATTCCGGCCTGGCGTATACCGGAATGACATACACTGACTACCCCTTCCAATAGGTGTCCATAATATTCTTTTTGATACCGACCTCTTCCCGGGTAAAGTATTTGGCAAGCACTTCCCAGGCGGTATCAAGCATTTTATCAACGTCAATATTAACATCGATGGCGAGCAGCTTCATGGCATACTCCCTGGCATAATCGAGACACCGCTGATCATAATCGGTCAGATCAAACCCGTTCTCAAGTTTGGTTTTTGCATTGGCGGCATCGGCATACAGTCGTACACAGGCGTTCATCACCTGCGGGTGATCCTCACGGGTCTTCTTGCCGATAACCAGCTGTTTCAACCGCGAAAGACTTCTGAACGGATCGATAACCACTTTACTGATATCGGTATCACGCCGGAGATAGAGCTGGCCTTCGGTAATATAGCCCGTGTTGTCCGGAATCGCATGGGTGATATCCCCGCCGCTCAGCGTGGTCACTGCGATAATAGTAATGGAGCCGCCGTCAGGATACTGTACGGCCTTTTCATAAATTTTGGCAAGATCACTGTAGAGCGATCCGGGCATACTGTCTTTCGAAGGTATCTGATCCATGCGGTTGGAGACGATACTCAGCGCATCGGCATAGAGGGTCATGTCGGTAAGCAGGACCAGCACCTTCATTTTCTGCTGAGCGAAATATTCCGCACATGTCAAAGACATGTCGGGGATAAGCAGCCTCTCCACCGGGGGATCTTCGGTCGTGTTGACAAAACTGATAATCCGGTCAAGGGCGCCGGCATTGTCGAACACAGCCTTATAGTACAGGTAGTCATCATTGGACATACCCATACCGCCGAGAACAATGATATCGGCTTTGGCACGAAGCGCTACGTCGGCCATAACCTGGTTGAACGGCTGGTTGGGATCGGCAAAGAACGGTATCTTCTGACCGGTTACCAGGGTGTTGTTCAAATCAATCCCGGCAATACCGGTGGCAATCAGCTCGGAGGGCTGCTTTCTTCGCACCGGATTGGCCGACGGGCCGCCGATTTCGCGCTCCTCACCGTCAACGGGCGCCCCGCCGTCAACGGGTTCGCCATAGGCATTAAAGAATCTGCCCCGCAGCTCATCACTGACCTTGACTGTCGGCGGTTTACCGGTAAACACCACTTCAGCGTTGGTGGCAATACCCTGAGTACCCGGAAATATCTGCAGCGTGATCCGATCACGGTTTATTTTAACCACCTGCGCCGGCCGGCCGTCAACATACGCCATCTCATCATTGGTAATCCCTTCAGCCCGTATCATACAGGTCGCCTTCGTGATATTCTCAATGTGGGTATATATCTTCTGAAAGGCCTTTGTTTTCATCAGTCCTCCCTCTTTTTTTCATCAAGCACATCTTCCATAAGACGCTCTTTCTTGCTGTATTCGGGCAACCGCTTCTCATCAAGCAGCGTCCGAAGCTCCTTCTCAAGGGCATCAAACTGCTCGTTATGAAACTCCTGGTAATTCATCTGCTTGATCAGGTTGATTACCTTCTTAAAGTAGGTATTAATCTCTTCAAAGTTGTCAAAATCAAAGGAGCTTGTGCATATGTAAAGTATCAGATTGACCATATACTGCTGGCGCTCAAGCGGCGTCGAGGCATCAACCCGGTCAAAGGCATCCTGCTGCAGAATACAGAAATCGATAACCTCGGATTTGTTGAATATGATATGGTACTCAAGCGGCACGCCGTCATCACCGAGGATATTTATCTGATCCCGGGTTTCTTTACCGCGCAGCAGCATATCCTTGAGCTTGTATATTTTGTCAACCCACCCTTTCTCAATCTTCTCGTCAAGATAATCGCTGACCTCGCGGTACTCAAGATATTTGGAATAACTGTCAATGGGATCGATAGCCGGATACCGCTTGCTGTCCGCACGGTTCTGTTCAAGCGCATAAAAGCAGCGGGCCGCTTTCTTTGTCGATTCGGTCACCGGCTCCTTGAGGTTGCCGCCGGCCGGACTGACCGTACCGATAAAGGTAATTGAACCGGTTTCTCCGTTGTTAAGATAGACAAACCCGGCACGGGAATAAAAATTGGCGATAATCGCCGGCAGATCCATGGGGAACGCATCCGGCCCCGGGAGCTCCTCCATGCGGTTGGACATCTCACGCAGCGCCTGCGCCCACCGTGAGGTCGAGTCAGCCAGCAGGAGCACCTTCAACCCCATCATGCGGTAATACTCGGCAATGGTCATGCCGGTATACACCGAGGCTTCACGGGCCGCCACCGGCATATTGGAGGTGTTACAGATAATAATAGTCCGCTCCATAAGCTTCCTGCCGGTGCGGGGATCGTCGAGCTCGGGAAACTCGGTGAAAATTTCTACCACCTCATTGGCACGCTCACCGCAGGCGACGATAATAATTAAATCCGCCTCGGCATTCTTTGAAATGGCGTGCTGCAGCACGGTTTTTCCACATCCGAACGGGCCGGGAATAAAGCCGGTGCCGCCTTCAGTAATAGGGTTGAGCGTATCGATAGTCCGTACGCCGGTCTCCATGATTTTAAAGGGACGCGGTTTACTGACAAATCCGCCGATCTCAACTTTGACCGGCCATTTCATGGTCATATCAAGCTCCCGCTCCTCTCCGTGCTCATCAGTCACAACTGCGATTCTGTCATTGACCCGGTAATCGCCTTCACCAACGATCGATTTAATTGTACCGTTTCCCTTATAGTCAAAAGGTATCATTATCTTATGCGGTATCCACCCCTCCCTTACCTCGCCGATCCATTCGGCCGCTCTGATTTCATCACCCGCGCTCACCAGCGGTTTAAAATGCCAGGTTTTTTCTTCATCAAGCGGATAGGTGTACTCGCCGCGCTTCAGATAGATACCGGTAAGTTTATCGAGATCGTTCTGAAGACCGTCATAGTTGCGGGACAGCATACCCGGCCCGAGGGTCACCTCAAGCATTCTGCCGGTAAACTCAGCTTCACAACCAACAGAGAGGCCACGGGTGCTTTCAAACACCTGAACCGAGGCGACAGAACCGGTAATCTTGATAACCTCAGCCATCAATCGTACCCCTTTCAGATCGATATAGCAGATCTCGTTCTGCCCCACCGGCCCATCAACCTCAATGGTAACCAGGTTCGCCACAATACCGATAACTTTCCCCTTGGTGCTCATCCGATCTCCTCCAATTAGTTAACTTTTTTCCATTATAGTATAGCCGGTTGAAAATTCCGCAAGAAGCTTATCAAGCGCCGCTTTTCCTGTCTCAGGCGCAAGCTCCTGCCACCGCTCAACCATACCCAGTTTTATATAAAACGCCAGTAATGTTTCAATCTGAAAACAGGAAAAGGTTGTCAAGGCATCGAGCATCTCCCAGCGCAGCAGATCGATATTCTTTTCATATTCAACCACGGTCTCCCGATTAAAGGACAACAGTTTTTCCACCCACGCAAACCGCGAGGCAAGTGAAAAATCAGGCGCAGTACTTTTCAGAATCAGCTCAGCCACTTCATTTCTGCAGATAATCGATCGCTCCCGGGAAAATTGTGTCGCACCTGCCCATCCGCTCTCCTCGAGTTTCCTGCTGTTAAGTCCAGCCAGCACATTACGAAGATTGAGATCAAAAGTCATCCACTCGCGGATAAAATCGTTTTCGTGCGCAGTGATAAAATCATAATAGCACCAGCTGAGCTGATCGGACAAGGACAACTCCGGAAACGGCAGTTTTCCCTCCTTGTAGGACTCGACAAACTGCTGCATATAGCCGGGGAGTATTGACGGTATTTTTATTTCCTGCGCAAGTTCTTCCTGAGAAAAATTTCCCCTGGTGTCAAATTCTCCGCCCGTGTTTTCAAGAATCGTTATGAGATTGTTATTGTCATATTGATAAAAGAGGAGAGTAAAGAGCGCCCGGTCAGACGGCGCTGTCTGCTCGAGAATCTCATCAAGCACCGATGCAAGGGGCAAACCTTTTTTGGTGTTGTCAAGAACTATATCCGGCAGGCCGGCAACAAGATAATAATAATTTCTCGGCATACGCACTATTCTTCAAACAGAAATGAGCGGGTTCGTGGACGGAGATACTCTTTAAAAAACTCAGCAAAGTCTTCATCGGTAAAACTTATTTTAAACGAACTGCCCTGTAGTCCTATCTGAAAACCGCCTTTCATACTCTTTGAAAAAGAAAGGGTAAAGCCACCCTTTATTACCTTCTTAAGAGAATCCTTCAACGCCTTCTCCAGGGTCTCTTTCTCCTTTTCCGGCAGAAGTACTTCAAGGGAAGGCACTTCATTCCCTGCGTAATTCCAGTTCTTTACAATAGCTACAAGCATCTCTTTAATGACGCCGGCATCCGACAACGTAGTCGATACGGATGCATCAACGGTCTGCGCCATAAGCGCATTACTGATTTTCTGCTTAAGCGCGCTGATTGCCTGCTGTGATGAAAGCTTCATCTCTGATTCCGCATTGCGTTTGATTTCGGCAGCCTGCGACTCCGCATCGGCGACAATCCTCTCAGCATCCTTTCTTGCCCGCTCACGTATCCCGGCAGCCTCAGCTTCAGCAGCCTGTATAATAGCTTTTTTTTCTTCCTCACCTTTCTCAACGCCTTCTTTGTATATTTTCTCGGTCAATGCGGCAATTTTTTGTTCCATGAAAATTCTCCCGGCACAAGATTGGTATGACGATTCCTTTGATATATCCACCGTGTATTTTAGTTTCTGTGAGTAATACGGAATACTAATTATATAATGCGTCGGGAACAGAATGCAATGATTAATTTATAATTTTTAAATTCTCTCTTGCCGCGTTCTGCGCACACAATGCAACTCGCCACTCACAATAAGGCACCACCGCAAACAAACACATTGACAGATGCGACAAGCCCGAATCCATTTCAGAGAAAGACGTTTCGTCGCCCAACAAGACACGCGCTTTATATTTAAAATTCCCCTGAACCGGCTCCATTTCTCGCCACGGGAGCCCTCCTGTCGTATCGTTGAGACACAAAAGCAAAACTCCTGACCCGAAAGAAAGTCACAGGGAAAAGACAACCACTTGTCAACATATTACCCGCCAACATTCTCAGATTACCTTGCTGTCCGGCAGGGAACAGCACTTTTTTTTCATTAGAGTTGTTGCATAATTTGTTTTTAGGATTAAAAAGTGCCTTTTTTTAAGTATAAACAGCATATTTTTCATGTTAATTTTAATTATGCAACAAGTCTATTACCTGTTTTTGCCAACAACATTTCCGTACTATCTTAACTAAACTTTAAGCCCCCACTTCCAGTGGGGGAACCTTATTATGGGGTTTCCAAA
>CAZIYW010000081.1:0-22967 GCA_964543525.1 uncultured Fibrobacterota bacterium
GACTATACAGAATATTTCATCCAAACATCTTATGCACGGGAGCAATATACTCACGGTAATCCGCACACAGGATGACAGCATTCCCGATCGCGGAGCGCTTAACTGGATAGAGATAACCTATACGCGCGGGTTTAAATCCCTTGACGACCGCATATGGTTTAAAAACAATAAAAAGGACATCAACAAGTGGGTGCAGTTCGATCTGACAGAGTTCTCTACGGGCAATCTTGAGCTGTGGGATATCACGCATTACCGTAAGTTCAAGGATTTTAAAATAAACACCGTTGTCGGTTCCTATACCCTTTCCTTTCAGGACAGTATCACCAATAATACGCGGTACTACGCCCAGACGATTAATCACCGACTTCGACCTTCCAATATGGTACTGGATACCATTCACGACAACTGGGACTATCCGGAGGGAGTGGATTACATCATTATTACCGATAGCAGTTTTTTAGAGGCACTGGAGCCTCTTGTTGCATTGCATACATCAGCCGGTTTAAAAGTGGCAACCATCGATTTACAGGATTGTTATAATCGTTTTTCCTATGGCATTCACAATCCGGAAAGCATTCGTACAATGCTGCGGTATATATATAACAGCCATCTCTCGGTGCCTCCGAAATATTTATTGCTTGCAGGAGATGCGAGCAATGCCATGGAGAAACAGGGAGCGATGGAAAGCGTTAACATCGTTCCCACTCATCTGTCGCGAATACCGAACTGGGGGCCGACGGCAAATGATGATTATTTCGCCACTGTTTTCGGCAATGACAATTTCCCGGATATGTATGTCGGCCGCCTGCCGGCACAGGACATTGATGAAATGAGAACCTGCGTGGCCAAAACGGTAAACTATTTTCAGGCTCTCGAACACGGATACTGGCGGGATAATTTGTTGCTTTGCGGTGGATATGAACCTGAATTTACCGCTCTGAATAATGAAATTGTAGCCGATATTATAGGTCCTAAAATGCGTCTTTTCCGTATGGATGCGGATCCGAAGTCTCCTTATTACATAAGCGGAACAGGCGCGTCCGATAAAATGGCCGGTTTTATTAATGCCGGCGTGTATGCAATACATTTCACCGGGCATGGCGGAGGCAGTACCTGGTCAGACAGCAAATTTTTCTCATACATTGATCTTCCCAAACTGCACAACAGTCAATGGAGTGTCAGCGGCCGATTACCCGTTATATTCAGCTTTACCTGCCTTACCGGCTTCTTTGAAAGTAATCTATATGCATCACTCGGCGAAGAGTTCGTCCGGCAGAGTAAAAACGGATGTATATCTTTCTATGGTGCCGCCGGATATACCCGTAAAAAAATTGACATTCGAATGTCCCGAAAATTGATGGAACATGCCATGAGTAACGCATACGGTACTGTGGGCGAACTCACGTATATAACGGAACTAACTATGCTTGTTACCAACTCTTCGGAAGCGATACCCTTGACACGGCAATACAATTTACTGGGCGATCCCGCTCTCCCCTGGCGCCTGACCCCCGACACGTTACGTTTGAGCCTGTCCAGTACCAACCTGAAAGGCTCGGATACCCTCACAATATCCGGAACCACCGTACCGGTTACCCGAGGTACGCTGAAATTAAGCGTACTTGCTGAGAATAACATTTCCTGGGAAGAAATCATAACACCGGTCACCAATGGTACCTTTAATCACTCTGTGATACTAAAACCGTCGGCAACAACGGCACATGGTCTCGTTCGCGCTTACGTGTGGAATGACTCGACAGAGGTTTACGGGTGGAAATACTTTGCAAAGGATACGTTTGCCATGTTTGATGTGGCTATAACACCGGCAGAACCATCCCTCGGTGACAGTGTTGCCATATCAGGCAGAATCGAATCGTATGATACGACCTATATTCCAACCATACTCTGTTTATACACCATAGACAATCCTCAATCGCAGAACATTGAATTTCCTGACCAGGTATTTATGGTGAAAGATTCAATCACCAATATGTGGCATTCCCAGAAGAAGATTGCGGTTGGTTCACCCGGCATGGTATTTAATATTAATAATGCTCTTATTATCCAGTTCAGAGCGACAGGGAATCTCGGGGCATCGGATTACTACTTCTTTAAGATCAGAGGACGACCGGATCTTACTTTTACCGACGATACCCTTACCTGCTCATGGCGCCATGATTCACTCTATGCACAGTGCGAGATTCTGAATCAGGGTAATGCATCCGCGCCTCCCTTCAGCGTTACATTTTATAATCAATCATCCCGCGACACCATTTTTTTCAATACCACAGCCGATTCACTGGCGCCGGGGAAAACCGTGCAGTTCAGCTTCTCAATTCCGGACACACAGGGTATTCTGGCTTATACCGGTGTCTGTAACCCGGGAAATGGTATCGAAGAAATAGATTATACCAATAATGCAGCCTATTTATCCTTTTCCGTAACTTACGCCGATCTCTTCACCCCTCTTGACACACTGAAATCACCGGGCAAAGGCTGTTTTCTCTTCCCCACCGACACGTTAACCCCGGTCCGCCGAATTTTTCTTTTCAAAGATACGCTTAATGACCAAAAACCCCTTCCCAGCGCCTCGGCATGGTTGCCGCTTGTCGGTGATGGACTTTCAGGATTTCATATATACGCGCGTCCGGCTCTCTCCCTGTCCGATTCACTGTCCTGGCTGTTCAACCTTGCCCAGGCTACCGACTCCGGGACAAATACCGGGATTTACTTTAAGGATACCCTTACGGCACAATGGCAGAGCAGAGGCGGCACGCTTAATGCAACTACCAATTCAATCCTTTACTCCACTGCTGAATACGGACCCTTTGCGTCAGGTATATCCTATGACAACGTACCTCCCGAAATTCGGGTCTTTGTGTCGGGAAAGGAAATCCTGTTCCTCGATTATGCCGCTAAAAATAAACCGTTTAATATTTTCATAACCGATTCTTCCGGTATCGATAAATCTTCCGTACAGCTTTTTCTTAATCATATCCCGCTTGAAAGTGATTCAAAATCACCCGCAGTATCGGGAGAAACGCCACTCACCGTTATTCTCACCGCCTATCCCCGGAAAATGAACATCATCGACTCACTCACAGTTATTGCAAAAGATAATGCCGGAAACCGGGGAGAGCGGACGTTTGCATATCGCCCCGGAGAAAAACTGAAAATAAGATTCTTTTCCTGTCACCCGAATCCTTTCACGGCAAAACCGGGTAAATTGATCCGATTTCCCTTTCTTCTGACGGATGTTGCCACCAGTGTAAAACTTACTATTTATACCATCAGCGGCAGAAAGGTCTGGACATGGAAAAGCACTTCCGAGCTTGTGGGCTACCAGGAGATTGCATGGGACGGTACCACGCGTAACCTCAGAAGTGAAAACAAGGGCTACCGTATCGCGAACGGCACTTACTACGCGAAACTCGTGGCAAAAAACAGAACCCGCACTGTGAAAAAAATAATCCGCATTGCGAAACTTGAAGGTTATTAATGGGAACACTCTTTATTGTTGCGACACCAATTGGCAATCTTGATGATATAACGGTGCGAGCTCAAAAAACTCTTGCGGCCGTTGATACCATTCTTACGGAAGATACGCGAACATCAAAGAAGCTTCTGACGCACCTTGCGATTCACAAACCGCTGAAATCATACCACGACTTCAATAAAGAAAAAGTAACACCGCATATCATTAACGAGCTCAAGCAGGGCACCTCTTTTGCACTGATTACCGATGCCGGTACCCCGGGTATTGCAGATCCGGCATTCTTCCTTATTCGTGAAGCCATAGCTGAAAAAATTCCTATAGTCCCGATA
Organism: uncultured Fibrobacterota bacterium; assembly: GCA_964543525.1. Taxonomy (GTDB): domain Bacteria; phylum Fibrobacterota; class Chitinivibrionia; order Chitinivibrionales; family JANQEN01; genus CBDVBE01. The sequence continues at coordinate 3,826 of CAZIYW010000081.1, forward strand.
CCAGGACCGGCAGCACTGATTACCGCCCTGGTGGTAAGTGGTCTGCCGACCGACCGATTTATATTCGAAAACTTCCTCCCTGCAAGCAGTACAAAACGTAAAAGAATCTTTGAGCAGTTCCTGCATGAAAAGCGAACGGTTATTTTCTACGAGACGTCACACGGAATTATCAAAGTACTCCATGAAATGGACACCGTCCTCGGCCCGGTTCCGGTGGTTATCGGCCGCGAGTTAACAAAAATATACGAAGAATTCCTGCGCGGAACACCGAAGACGCTGGTCGAACATTTTTCTTTAAAAAAACCCCGAGGTGAAATGGTGGTACTATTTAATACGGCCTATAAGAAACTGCGAGCGTAACGATTGGGAATATAACATTTATCTCAAAAAGCCATGTTTTGTCATTCCGACCGTATGCAGAATTTAAAAAAAATCCTGTTTCACAGATTTCTTCCCCCGGCTGGAATGACGGTGTTATATGGTTTACGGAAAAGACTAAATGGGTCTGAGGGGAGTATGCTCCTGACTCTCCCGTCGCGGCTCAAGAGAACGGTAGTGTCCGGCGCCGGTATGCAGCAGAATATCTGTCTTACCGGCTTCAGCATCTGCTTTGTAAAAAAGCGTATCAACATCTTTTGGAGAAATCCGGGTAATCTCCCACACACTCTCATCAATCTCATCAAAACTGCCCTCAAAGGAACCGACCCGACCATTACACAGTACATACTCCGTCAGTGCGACGATTGCTACGATTTTGCGTAAATTTTCAGGTGCTTTCCGGGGAGAGTGATGGTTGCGTACTGAAACGATGATCGGGAGGGCAAGTTTCCAGATTTCCAACAAGGCGCCACCGATAAATGCATGATTCTCCCGGGGGGAAGTTTCGTTTTCAGCAATGAGGTATGTCGTCTCTTCATCAATCTTGTAGTTAATAATGTTAGTGAATTCCTCGTGAAAGAACTGATCATAAATCAATATACCGATATCATGAAGTAATCCCGCAAGGAATAAATCCTGTCGATATTCCCGTAGTTCTTCATCATTCATTACATCCGCAATAATAGTAGTTAAACTGGCCGCCGTTAATGAGTGTCTCCAGAAGCTCGGATACCCTATCGTACATTTTGTGTTTGCAAACTGTTCAATTACGCTCATTGATATGGAAATCTTTAGTACCTCATTAAATCCTATCCTCGTTATGGCTTCTGTTATCGAGGAGATACGTCTTTTGGCAATGTTGTAATAGGCGGAGTTTGCCGTTTTCAGGATTGTTGATGAAAGAGCCGGGTCCTGTTTAATAAGATGGGCCAGTGATGCCGCATCACTGGCATCGGAGTTAATAAGAGACTGAATTTTCAACAGTATTTCCGGTAGTGTCGGCAGCTTTTCAATTTCTTTTAATCGCGCAAGTATACTCATAGCAATTCCAAAACGGTTACAGTATTTTCAGCATAATTGTACATATTAGACGCCGTATTCGCTACAGGAAAATTATTTTTCAGCATAAAAAATACCGTACTGCCACAGACCTTTTTTAAGGGCTTTATGCTGGTTATAGAGGGTTACAGAATGTTTTGCCTCGAGTAATGATATAACGCCGAGGGCATATTGCACTTTCGCCAGGATCATGGCCGGTACTGAAAAACAGAACATCTTCCGTGATGACGGGAGCACATGGCGGGTAATATTACGATACGACATATTCCTGAAGCCGGCTTTCTCCGCATATTTTTTAAAGGTATTCGGGGTATCAATTGTATTGACAGCCCATCCGTCAAGATACCGACGCATTATTTTCTGTTCATCCCCTTGATAGGATTCCTTTGAGGCAAAGCCGTCGGCAACAATTAGCCTTCCGCCACGGCGTAATAGTCGAAATGCTTCATTTATAAAAGCAGCCTTGTCTTCGGCATAGCAGATACTTTCAAGGCCCCACACCACTGTAAAGCTCTCATCCTTGAATCCGGTGTTACAGTAATCCGTTTCATAGAAACCCACCAGCATATCGACCCCGTGCTTGACAGCATTCCTTTTAGCGGCCCTTGTCTGGTGCGGACAGATAGTGGCGCCTTTCACCCGGCACCCGAAATGCTTCGCCATATAGATACTGCTGCCACCGACACCGCATCCCGCATCAAAAACATGATCGTTCCGGATAATACCCACCTGCTCGGCCAGAACCTCATTAAACCGCATTAATGATTGACGAAATGTTTTCACTTTATCATCGGAATACCCATAATGGATTGCCATACTGTGTTTCAAATCCCATACCAGTTTGAAACTAATTTCACTTTTTTCGTAATAGTCAATAATATCTTTCTTGGTAAAGGTCATGGCTGATTCCTCACCTGCCCTATCGAAACAGGAAAAAAGTTTTAAGCAGAATGAGCGGATGTTTATAAAAGGTGCGCATAAACACCCGCATATAGCTGAGCTGCTCAGGGTTCTCCTTAAGCAATGAGCGTGCTATAGTATCAAAAAAACGGTCATTATTTTCTTTCAGCAACGTTGTTTTCAGTGCATAGGAACGTATCTGCTGCTTACCACAATAGGCAGCCCACTTTTTCTGGTAATTAGTAAACTGCTGATAATTAAAACCTGTATTATTTCTTGCTTCTGCAACGGTTTCTCCGGCAGTTTTTCCCGCAAACATAGCATAGGCAATACCACCGCCGGTAAGACTGTTCACCTGACGGGCTGCATCACCAACAACCAGCGCACCACCCCTGACAAGCGGTTTAAGCCATTTACCAACCGGAGCACCACCGCAATGCACATCACTGATTTCAGCGCCGGGGAATTTGGCCTTAACAAAGGACACTATCAGGTCTTTCGCACGACCACCTTCACTTTGTGTCCCGAGAATACCAAGACCAACATTCGCTTTTTTACCACCGCGGGGAAAAACCCATACAAAACCACCCGGCGCTATTGAGTTGCCAACATGAAATTCTATGGTTTCATTATCAATTAAATCGTGGGTAACGTGACAAAAAGCACATGATTCTATATCCTCAAGTTCAAGGGTTGTATCCCAGCCGAGATTGCGGGCACATTTCGATTCAACACCGTCAGCGATAATGACACTTGACGCTTCATATGAATCCCCGGTCGTTGCAGCAGTGTAGTGGTACCTGCCTGAGCAGGAAATGTTCATGACGGTGGTTGAAGGTATGTAGGTTACTCCTGCGGTAACGGCCTTCCGTACCAGTTCATCATCCATTATTTCACGATTGAGTACATAATTCTGCCCTATTCTGTTTCGATTTACCAAATCGACCTTATAGCCTGCGGGGGAAACCATTCGAATCGATTTTATTGTGGAGAGTATCCAGTGTTTTTCAACTGCAAGGCTCCTGGTAAAACCTTTACTGCCTACTGCTTCACCACACCGTACCGGCACACCCACTTTTTCCTTGCGTTCAATCATCACTACACGGCACCCGCCGACAGCAGCATGATAGGCGGCCATGGCGCCTGCCGGTCCCGCACCAACCACCATTACATCAAATATGTTCTCGTTTTTCACAAGGCCACTATCTCTCGTCTTCATTGTCAAGGCAAAGCGCGCCAAAGGGACATACCACTATACAACGTGAACAGGATATACATTTCTGCGGATCAACAGACAGCGTATCCGTTAACGTCAATGCATTTTCCGGGCACACACTGATACAGGTACCACACTCATCACAAGCGGCTGTAATTATATGTACCATATCGTATCAATCCCTGCAGTACCGACGGATATCCCGACATATTTTACGGTAATGTTCTTCTTTATTACACACATACTCTTTTTTGAGTACTTTTTCTGCGACATCTGCGGCGGTATCAGTTAGTCCTGCTTTATCAAGAAATTCAATCTGTTTCAGTCTGGTGACCAGTGCATTATACTCACCCAATTCATTAGACTCGTACGACATTGCCAGCTTGTCATATGCATCCGCAGCCTTTTTATAGTCCTTTACAGCTTCATAGTACCGGGCATTACTCCAGAAAAGAAATCTGCTCCGCGGATATTTTTTTCGAAGTCGGGTATACAATTTCCGGGATTTTTCATACTCTTCCTCCTGAATATACACATCAACCAGAGACATTTTCGCCACTTCCGCAGTCAGTTGATTGTGATTCGTACATGCTTCAAGAGTACGTATACCGTCTTTTTTACTCCCCGGAAACCAGAACAGAACCATCCACAGTCTCTTTTTCAGTTCCCCTTTGGCATAATTGTAAAATCCAAGAAAGAATTGCGCATCATAATTGGTACTGTCGATTTCTTTAATGTCATTAAAAATTTTTACCGCATCCAAGCCGGTACCGATAGCAGAAAAATATTTTTTATGCATAAGATAAAAAGACGAATGAGTTGCATAGGTAAAACCCAGCAGAGTCATACTGTAAGAATCCCTACCGTGCAAAGCCTCATATCCCTCGATGGTGGAAATGGTAAGTTTATAGTACTGCAAAAAAGCAACCGTATCCACAATCCGGTCAAAGTCAAGATCGCGTAATCCCAGTGCACAGAGATGAAGAAACGGGTACAACGGCTCGGTTGAATCAATGGCCCGCAGCGAATCAGTGCTGTTCATTGCGCGTGAAAATTCACAATTAATCAGCATACCAATAACCGCATCGGCCTCTTTTTTCAACTGAGGTTCCATTGTGAAACTGAAGACGGCGGTAAAAAGAAATAATAGGGCTGTAATACTGTTATACTTTATTCGACGCATTTGCCACCGGTACTAAAGAAGGATATGAAATACCAAACCGAAGGCGAAAATAGAGCCACGTGATACCAAACAGCACACTGCCCGCCGGTATAAGGACAGGAAACATAACACCCGCCAGTATCATGGCAATACCTCCGGTTATTTTATAGGTTGCTTCCATGGTTTTCTGAGATTGCAATATAAAATAAAGGATGTCAACGATAAAAAATTCTATTGCGATAATAAATGCCGGCAAGTCTTTTATACAGAACGCTGCGACGCCGCCGGCCATAACAAAGGCCACGGTAATAAGGTGGGCGCCCTTCACGCCGAATGTCACTGCAGTGGTTCTTTTACCGCATGCGCTGTCGCCCCTGATATCAGGCAGGGTCGAACTGATTGAACCGCCGCACATGAGCAAAAAATAGGGTAATGCTGCCTGGAAAAAATCCATACGGAGAATATTTTCCACCGGTGAAAGATACCAACCGGCACCGAAAGCGATAATACTGTAACCGGTTGCATTGGTTAAAAAATCGGTAAAGGGCCTGCCGGAGAGATACACCGGTTTAAAACTGTATACCGTGCCCAGAATAAGTGCTGACAGGGCGAGTATTGAAAGAGTAACATGACCGGCAATCAGTGGGCATCCTGTTGCAATAATGGTTAAAACCACTGCGTACCAGAACGCCACACTTCGATGGATACCACTTTTCACCAGAAGCGGGAACCCGTCATTTTTGCCGTCAACCGTATAATCGGCAATCTGATTAAGTACATATACCGCCCCAACTGCAAGAGAAAACAGTACCATCCAGCCAAAGGCAATCAGGTATTTTTTCCCGAATAATATGGTAAAAGTAAAGATATTATCAGGCATAGAACCGCAATAATAGCCGAATACCGAGAATCCCCAGACCGATATCAGGACAGCCGGACGTGCAAGAAACAGGATGTCAAGCCCTCTGAGGAACTTTTTCATACACCTCATTTGCCCTTGAATGTTGGATAGTTATAATTGAAACGTAATTTATAATATACCCGGCAGATAAAAAGGGTGAAAAGTATCGCCGCGCCATAAGCGGGAATAAAAAGGACAACCAGAGTAGAAAGAAGAAACACGGGCCACCTGAACGTTTTAAATGCGAATTCATTTCTGGTTGATATTGCAAAGGCGGTAAAAAGTACAAGACTGACTGCCGCCTGAAGAATCATTATCCAGGTATTATACTCCAGAAAAAAGGCAAAAAACAGCGCACACGCACACGATATCGCCGCAGCGACTGCGGTTTTTTTCTCGCCGTATACCACGCAGAATGTCTGCTTCCCTGTTGATTTATCCCCGACAGTATCGGGGATAGTTGTAGTGAGAAACACCGCAGCATTCGCAAAACCGGCAGTCAGTGACGCCAGTATTCCCCGTATCATGAACTCACCGGTCAGGGCAGTTCCCATATTAGCGGCATACCAGCCGACCAGATATGCAAACATCCCATGACCGACAAAATTAGCAGCGACACCACCCCATGCGTGATTTTTCAATTTTAACGGAGGTAAATTGTAACATATTCCCAGAATTAAACTTAAGCCGAAAAGCAGTGTCATAATGGAATCGAAATAGAGTATACTTATTGCGAACCCACCCGATGCACAGGTAAGTGCACATATCCAGGCGGTCTTTACCGATATGAGTCCATTGGGAAGAATAAAAAGCTTATGATTAATACGATCACTTTCAATATCGACAATTTGATTTACTACATATATGGATGCCACAAGCAACGAGAACCCAACCAGGGCAATCAACAGTGTGTACTCATCACTCGCAGTAACCGTGTTATTACATACCCACCCTCCGATTACCGCTTTGGAACTGCCGGTTATCCACCCCAGTATCAGTACTGTCCAGACCGGGACAAGGAGAAAAATGCGAAGGAGAAAAAAACAATCACAAATCTTCAGAAATAATTGTTTCAACAATAACCCCGTTAAAAGTTATCTGCCTCTATTTACAGTAGTCTGACAATTCAAATTGCATCGTTATGCGTATACATTTTACACTTCCCCAAATTGTCATAGTGCCCTCTTGGAGATTATGCAGGATGATATCTAAATACTTTAATTGTTCAAAGAAAGCAATTATTACCATACAATATACAATGCGGTCAGTACAGAGGATAAGTACCGAGAGGAAATGGATTGGAATAAATCCAGGCTTTCTTTCTACGATATACTTCAATTCTGTAAAGACCTTTTTCATGCAATTCAAATTCCGCGGTATCCCCGCTCTTTCGGCCAACTTCCCGTCCGTTTTGTATTAACCGGATTTCCGCCTTTGCTGGAATTGTCACTGACAGATTCGCCGGATAAACGGGCAGTTCATCGCAGTACCCCGGCGGTATACAGGTGCCGTCGGCAAACTGTACCGCCATCCTTGTTCCCCGCGCATCTCCCCGCCGATAATTACTGATAAAACCGGATCCGTTTTTTAAAGCAGTTAAAAGAATATCTATCTTTGAAGAAAATTCAGTCTCCTTATATTGATTGTCAATATACAGGTGAGTTCTTATACCTTTCAATTCGACCTTGATCGGAAAAATCTGGATACTGAATATACCTTTACGTATATGAAAGGTGTGGGCATCCACTCCGCCAATACCACTGACAAAACGCTCTCTGTTGATTTTATCCCATCGTTTAATCAAACTGTGCGGCGCCCCTTTTAAAAAACGTCTGGGATAAAAAATACGGATATAACTCCTCCAGGATTTAAGGTTTTCCACCCACTCCGACATATGATTCCAGAGTTCAATACCGTCATAACCGGTAACTTCCCACGCAGTCCATGGATAGGAAGGATACTGTTTAAAATAGCGGCGTTTTTCGGCCGGATGAGCGAGAAAACCAATTCCCCCGGCGTCTTTCACAGCGGCGATATACTTTTGAGGAGAATGCTGTTCCTCTATGACCGTATCAACACCCATGATAAGATAATGATTTTTATCCTGCAGGTCATTATGTTCATACCCAATCACTACCAGGAGATTATTATACACTCCTTCATAATGCCGTTCTTTACCCTCAAGCGTCATGTGATCAGTAACAACAATGTAGTCAAGCCCCACCTCCTGCGCTGCAGAAATGAGCTCCTGAAAATCCACCTCCCCATCAGAAAAACGGGTGTGGATATGTATGGCACCACACAACTCACTAAAAGGAAATTCTGAACATGACCCCATTTTTGTTTTTTTCCCTGATATTCGACGGTAATGGTGACTGATTATAACAATATACGTAATTATTGTTAATTGAAGTTTGACAAAATATGACAATAAGGATTATTTTATACCCTCTGAAACAGTATGACCAAACTTTAAATGGATAAGGAGCATTACATGCCGCATCACAAATCATGTAAAAAGAGATTAAAAACGGCAAAAAAATCAAGAGTAAGTAATCGCCAAATTAAATCTCGTATTAAAACTACTATAAAGAACATACGGAATGCAAAAGATAAAGAATCTTCTCAGAATGCATTAAAAGACGCATACTCAGTCCTTGATAAAGCTGTAAAAGCAGGAGTTATTCATAAAAATAAAGCGGCAAATCAAAAATCGAAGCTCGCTGTTATCACCAAGTAAAACCAGGTACTCCCGCAGGTATCTTCCTGTGAGTATCTTACATCTTTCTCGAAATCTGCAGAGAACCGTGCCTATTATAAAAAAAATATTTGTCTTTTTTAACTCTCAACTATATTATTAAAATGTAGTGGACTTTCGTTGTTCACCTGTACAGGCACTACTCATGTAGGGCGTGTTATCATTCCAGACACTAGCCGAAGCCATGGTCAAAAGCAAACACACTATTTGTCTTTTACTCCTTTACGGTATCGTTGTTTTATCCACACATGTCTCTGCTGCCTATACCCATCTTCTCTGGGAAAGATCTATAAGCACTGCACTTAATAATCGGGATGATTTCTATCAGACAGTAGGCATTACCCATGAAGAAGCAACGTTTAATATGCTGTGGACATCAAAAGGCAGACTTGCCCTGCAGGAACAGCTGGAATTAAATATATATCCGGATATTCCCTGGTATCACTTTCTTCTCGGTATTGTTAATTGTCAGATCTCGATAAATGTTGCGGTAAAGAATTTCAATACTGCAATTCGCTGTGCAGAATCCGATCCGGGAAGTATGTGGGTGTTATTTAACGAGTTTCGACAGGCAAAACAGGAGGACTGGGCCGATAAATGCCTTCGAAATCTCGAAAGGGAATTTATTTCCAGTAGCGCCCTGTCCGCACCGGTAATCTCTCAGCAGTTACTGGCAATTGCCAAACAGGAGCATCAGCGCGGCAATCCCGAAAATGCCGAGAAATATATTGCATGGTCATCCCGCTTCGAACGATATCCATTCTGGCAGACGGTATATAAAGGGGTATACTCCTTTCCCCAAAAAACAACTGATTTAATTCAAGCAGTTATTAAATGTATAGCAATGATAAAGAATTCATGGCTGTTGCAACTCACCCTTTTCAATTATATCTATCATTGGTTTCGTTTCATCTGTATAGCTTTCATCTGTATGGTACTTCTCACACTCTCCCTTGAAACAATGCCCGTAGCGCTCCATCCCGTTCTGGAATTTTTCCCGGCCGGAATAACCTCACGGCTAAGATATCTCCTAAGTATAGCTCTGCTTTTATCACTTTCAGTATTTGGATTTATACCGTTTACTTTACTCGTTTCATTGCTTTTGTGGCGCCATGTTAAAGGACAGAAACGGATACTGTTACTAATAAGTCTGGTTCTGATAACTTTATCGCCAATGGATGCACGTATACAGGAAATGTTCCGGATGACACTCTCACCGGATCAATCACTCGGTATCTTTCGCCGGGCCATCTCTGAGGGCTGGCACATCGATATCGAAAAACGTGTTCAGGAAAATTTAAAAACAAATCACGATGACTATCTTGCTTATACCTCAGCGGCAATCCTTGGGCTGAAAAAAAACGATATGCAATCTGCGACATCATATATAAAAAAGGCTGAAGAAATAGCTCCTACTGACCCTGTTGTTCTGATTACTGCAGGTAACATCTATTTCAGTGCGGGAAATGAGCAGCGGGCTCAAAGCTACTATACTAAATGCATTGAGCATTTCCCCACAGATGCGACCGCACTTTTTAACAGCGGCCAGTTAAATCTGAATCTGTTGAATACTGCCGAAGGTACACAGCAACTGGCAAAAGCGGCTGAATTACAGCCGGAAATGGTTAATACCTTTATTGAAAAAAATGCAGATTTTTTCTCTGATAACTGGCCTCGGTTACGGCAATTTCAGCAACCGGATTACAGCGCTTCCTATTTCTGGAAAAAAGTGTTTCCCGCGTATACCGGTTCGTGGGAAAGCACCGGAGTACTGTGGGGTGCCACATTATTTGGCATACCTCCGCTTGTTTTTCTCTGTATTGCCCCGGTTCTGCTGTTGATTCTATTGACAGCAAAGAAAGTTCACCCCGTTGAAAAAATATTTTTTTGTAAATTATGCGGTAATCCCATGTGTCGTAAATGTCGTGTCGGCCTTCTCTGCACCGATTGCATTCAGGCTACTGATGAGGTCCGAAATGAGACATTAAACAAACATGTGACCCGGCAGATATTGCGCCACAAGGAATTTATCAGGTTACTCACATCCAACATCCTGAGGGGCCTCTTTCCCGGAACTGAAAAAATCTATAAAAGAACATCCTTTAAAGTATCAGGTATTCTTCTCCTGGTAAGTACCTGCATGATTTTTGGTTCATACGGTTCGCTCCTCACCGTTACCTTTTCCTACCCATTCTGGATAATTCAGAAATTATTTATCGCATTGATATGCTGTCTTCTCGTGTACAACATTACCGTCGTCACTCGGGCAATAATAAATCTTATTAAGGAACTCAAATCAGTGGGGGAGATACATGGCTCTCAGCGGCAGTCTTCAAGACTTTGATATCTCCTATATATTTCAAATCATTTCCCAGGAGGGGAAAACAGGAAGGCTTATTCTTTCAACTGCCGATGAAAACGGGTACATTGTTTTCAAACAGGGAAGAATTATTTCTGCAGGGACAAATAAGGAGAATATTCAATCGATGCTGTACAAATACCTTCAAACAACCCATCGATGTCCTCCTTCCGAAATAAAAGAACTCCGCGCCCTGTACCATAATAATTTACGGTATCTCTGTCATGAATTACTTGAGCGTAAATATATAACTACTGAAGAGCTTTCTATAATCACAGAGACCGGTATTGAGGATATCGCCTGCAGTATCTTTTTCTGGAAGCAGGGCAATTACCGTTTCGACACGCTCCCTAATGTTGATATCTATCTGATCAACAATTATTTCCTTTCTGCCGATGCGCTGACCATGGAGGCTGCGCGTCGCATTGACGAATGGGAGCGAATGAAGAGCTGTTTTACAAAAGATACCGTTTTCATCCCAACAAAAGCCTTTACAATAGACCCTGAACAAATCAATCGGAATCCTATCGCCGATTTTTCCCTGTTCCTTTTATCACGCATTGACGGCACTTCATCAACGGAGCTTCTCTGCCAGGAATCCTTCTTTTCGGAGTACCAGGTATATCAAACTATCTGTGGACTCATGGAAGAGAATAAAATCACCCCTCTCCCGGAAAAAATATCCAGCTCAATAAATGCGGCACTGCGCAGAACCGAATCCTCCGATATGATTATCTCAAAGGTACTCCTCGCATCCATTGTTACCGCAACAACTATTGCAATTATTTATCTGCTTGGTAACATCATTATTAACGGAATACTTTTTTCTCACCGCATCTCTGAAAGTCATCGGGTTAAACATGAGATCGTCCGTGCACAGTCGAACCAGAAAATAGCTATCGCAACCTTACAATATCAGACCAACCGCGGAACGCCTCCCCGACTTTTCAGTGACCTGGTGAAAAGCGGGACAATCACCAGACGCGATTTAGCCGTTTTTACCGCTTACACATTGAAGGGAAATGATTCACCAAAAGAGAATCAGTAATTTACCTTTCATATTTTTTGCGATAATAGTAAAATGATATATAAAATTGGAAGGTACCTGCGAATTACCGTTTTTGTACCTAATAAACTGAAATTGTATTAATTATCACAAATGGGCATACATGTATCTCATCTTGCTTTATTGCTCATTTTGTAATTATATTTCTACAGTTACGGGTAATTTTATACATATTATACAGGTATTGTTTTTATATAGTTTCATAATGGTGAAACAACAAACTAAAAGGACGGCTAATGGCAACCATTAATTATGCGGCACGGGAGATAAGTGTTAAAATCGTATATTACGGTCCCGGATTAAGCGGGAAAACGACAAATCTCCAGATCATCCATCGAAAAATTCCAAAAACATCAAAAAGCGACATGGTATCGCTTGCTACTGAGACCGATAGAACGCTCTTTTTTGATTTTCTACCACTTGACCTTGGTAAAATCAGAGGCTTTACTACTAAATTCCAGTTATATACTGTCCCGGGCCAGGTTTATTATAATGCCACCAGAAAGCTTGTTCTTCGCGGTGTTGACGGTATTGTATTTATTGCCGACTCTGCAGCCGACAAACTCGATGAAAACATTGAGAGCTTCCAGAATATGGAAGAGAATCTTGCCGAGTATGGTTACAAGCGTGAATCAATTCCAATTATAATGCAATACAACAAACGTGATTTACCGAATGCAATGCCGATTCAGGAAATAAATGGACGGGTTAACAAATACAACCTGCCGTGGAGTGAAGCTATTGCCAACAAAGGGAAAGGGGTATTTGAGTCACTGAAATTAATCGGCAAGCTGGTTATCGACCAGTTAAATCAAAAATATGCCTCATCAGCAACGAAAAAGCGTCCCGGTGCGTCCACCAGAAGCATGCCCCATGTTTCAGCACCACAGCCGACACCACCGCGACCGGTACAAAGCAGCCCCAAGCCCCCGATGCCGAGTACACCGCCATCCTATCCACCACAACAATCGTTTACACCTGAACCGCCCCAACCAAGGCGAGAGCAACAGCCGCCGCCATCACAGTACGGTTCAATCAATCTCGAACCCATGGTTACGAAACCACCATCGTCTGCACCGAAACCAGTGCCACCCGCACCGCCGCCCGGGAGCGGTCAGAATAATCTCGATTTCGAAATGGAACGATATTACGATCAACTGAATCAAAAGCAAGCACAGCCACGACATTACACACCGGAACCTCCACCGCCGCCACCATCTCAACCGGCGCCACACAATGAAGAACCGGTATTCGAGCCACCGGTATCAAGAAGTGTTCCGCCGTTTCAATCACAACCACCAGAGCAACCTTTCAACAGTCAACCTCCTCACAACCAGCAATCTGCATTTTCATCGGGAGGTTATAATTATCCGCCACCACAACCGCAAAGTCAACAAATGGAATCGCAACCAAAGCAATCGTTTCCCCATGAACCTGCGGGGGCGGAAGGACCGATGTATTTCACTTCGGTTAATACGGATAAATATAAAAGAAAAGGTAAAAAGCCGGTAAATCCCAGACATAAACAAAAAACATCCTTTTTCAAAAAGCTTTTTAACCGTGAGGAATAGAAGGCCGTTATAAACCCATTCAATAAGCAGATACGCACGGTATACACAAACACTATACTCAATTATAAGATTGCCGACCAATGGAAAAAGATTTAATACTTAAAAAAGAAGACCTGTACCGGTTAAACCTGGTACTCACTCGGTTCGTTGACATTTCGCGTGTTGACTGCGCTATTATTATCAATAAATCCGGCAGGATGATTACTTCACAAAGCGAGACAAGTGAATATGATAAAACCTCGCTTGCCGCATTGGTTTCCGGTAACTTTGCTTCAAGCAGTTCAATAGCAAACATGCTCGATGAGAATGAATTTTCTTCAATGCTGCAGGAAGGAAAAAAGAAACATATTTTCGTCTCGACACTGGATAATAATTCTATTCTCGCCTGCATTTTCGATAAGAGAACAAATATCGATAAAATCAAACCCGCTCTCGATGAGGTACTCCCAAGATTGCAGGAACTCCTCCGGGTCGTTTACAGCCACGTTGTATCGGACCCCTCAATCAACCTCGATGTAGCGCCACTCCCTGAAACGTTATCTAAAGGTAGCGCAGCACCATAATCAAAAAAAACACCAGCAACACTATTCCGGTTATTGTTTTCCAGGATTTCCACCACTGAACAGAATAGTTCCCGCCGGAGAACTCCCGCCCGACCATTTCATCGTAGTCGAAATCATCACCAATATCGATCCCGTCAAGGTATGTCCGCTCCGACCATCCCGTCTGCTCATCAGAACCACAATGAGGACATGCCTTTGCACTCCTTTTTATTTCTCCACCGCAATGGGGACATACTACATAATCGTCTTTTTTCATCTGTTGTCCTTGGCACTTTACATATAGTCGCTATATAGTGGCTGTACGAAAACCGGGTTAAACAGTAATTTCTCCCCCTCCGCTTTACGGGGACAAAATGACAAATAAGGAACCTGCCGAACTAACATTTCATCAATAAATTATATCTTACCCCTCAACCCCTTCAAATAACCGAATAATTCCAAAGGATCATTCAATAACTGGCCAAAACCAAAATGGAGTGTATAGTAGAAAGGATGAGACACAAATTCCCTCACCAGACGCAGGCAGGAACCGGAATCAAGAGGATACCGGTACCCCATCTCTTCCCTCAGGGAATAGAGTTCTTTACTGGAAAGATACTTTGTTTTTACATTAGCCTCAAAACAGGTATACCTGGTAAAATCATCAGGATTTGTTATTAATCCCTGTGTCATTAATTTGTCCCTAATCTCTGTCCGGGGGAAGGGAGTCAAAATAAAAAACAATGCAAAATCAAGCTTAAGTTTCTTTGCATATTCATAATTAGCCCGTATCGTCTCCCGCGAATCATCAGGATTACCGATGATAAAACCCCCTATAACCAACACTTTTCTTCTTCGTAATTCTGTAACGACTTCAAAAACTTCATCACTTTTGAACTGATCACTTTTATCCAGAAACCGAAGATTGGAATCGGCCACATTCTCTATGCCAAGGAAAACCCATTTGACCCCCGACCGAACCATAGTGCTAATCAGATCGGGTGTTCTAAACAAACCCCGGATACCGGCCTGGATAAAAAATTTTAATTGTATTCCAGCATCAATAATCGCCCTGCATAACTCTAAATAACGCGGCCCATCAAGGGTAATATTGTCATCTGCCGCAAACAGGGCTTTCGCTCCCCTTTCCCGGGCATCCATTATATCCCGAACCACCCGCTCGATTGAATACTTCCGGAAACGCCTGCCGTACATAATCTTCATGCTGCAGAAATCACAGTTCGAGGTGCATCCCCTGGAGGTTTCAAAAACATCTCCGGGACTGGCAAATACGTGAAAACCTCTTTTAATAACCCGTACAGATCGATCCGGTGGTTTTATCTGGTCAAGATTAACGACATCGCCCTCCGGTGTATTAACTATCGAACCGTCTTCTATAAAAGAAAGATTGGGAACCGTATGAATATCACCTCCGTTATATAACGTTGTAATAAGCTTATTAAAAGCGATTTCACCTTCGTTTCTCGACAGGAAATCAATAACCTGCATATCTTCTTCATTATTAAGGATACGATCGGCAGCGACGGTCGGATGATATCCTCCGATTACCACTATAATGTTTTTGTCAACTAACTTAGTGATACGGGCAAGGGCCAGGGTCTCTTTATATTGGAAGGTCATGCAGCTGAACCCGACTAAGGCAGGACGATAACGGGTAATATATCGCTGAAAATAGTGTCGCGGATTTCTCCCCGCAGCAACAAGGTCCAGAACCCGTACATCACAAATGCTGCGATCCAAATTTGCAGCAATGGAATTCAGACCCAGATGCGGAACTCTCACTGCCCGGTTGAATCCCAGATCCGTCTTGGGACTTGCGACCAGTAATACCGGTATTTTTTGATTAGACTTCTTGAACTTTTTCATGGAAACACCAGACCGTAGTTTATCAAAATAGCTCATTATCCTTAAACAACAAGTAAAAAATATACCTTTTTATATTCCTGTTGTATTTTAGCTATAGCACTGGTAACGATTCCGTACTCCTAATAGTAACGCTGGTTGTAATCATATCTTTTAACAACAAGGATTGGTCTGAGATTAGGATTAAGAAAATAGTGAATGACGTACAACAACAACATATCTCACTCTACTTAAAAAATTCTTTATGACAATAATTCTCTCAGTTTTAATCGGTTTATTTGTTGTGCCTTTACTTATCGGCACTGTGGGCTTGTTTGTATTCTCCGGCAGAAAGAAAATCAAAACGGTACCAACACTGCTCTTTCATTCGGTCACCGAAAATTCTTCATTGGAACAATCGCATATTACAGGGACAAATCTGGAAAGGTTTCTCACCTATTTACACAGTAATGACTATACGGTTCTCACGGTATCCGGCGCTGTCCGTGAAAGCACATCCTGCGATGCGTCGAAACGGGTTGTGATGACGTTTGATGATGGTTTCGAAAACTTTTTCACCCAGGCGCTACCGTTATTCGAACAGTATGGATATAAAGCCAGTGTATTCCCTGTAGTCAAATCCTTGGACGGCTATTCAACCTGGGACACGTATGCTCCACAGAAACAGCTCTCACGGGAGCAGGTACGTTTACTGGCGGATGGCGGCCATGAGATCGGCAGTCATACCCTCACTCATCCCGACCTGGTATTACTCTCTGAAAGGGAGTTTATGTTCGAGCTGTCGGAATCAAAAAAGATTCTTGAGGATATCACCGGGAGAAATATTTCTACAATCTCGTTCCCCTTTGGCAGCTGGAATATGAAGGTCTGGTATTGTGCACAGAAGTGCGGATACACGGCGGCTGTTGCTTACCGGAAACACTCTCAGGTAATTCTTCCCATAGTACCGGCAATCGGTGTATATGCGTTTGATACGGTTGATGATATTATAGAGAAGGTTGAAGAGAATCTGCGTTTTTCTAATGCCCGCGTCCGAACTGCTATACTGCCGCACTTTGCAAAAGGCACCCCGGTATGGAAATTCCGAAAAAGCTACGATATTTTTAATTATTTCCGCTAACTGTCCTCTCCGATGACGGTACCACGTTAAAAAGCAACACCCCGCCGATGATAAAGAGTACTGATAAGGCGGATATCCCGAACCGCGAGGCAACCTGTGCTTTCAATCCGGCCTTATGCACTAGTAAATTGGTCATACCGACAATCGCCGGTCCGAGAATTATGGAGAATCTTCCGACCATGTTATAGAAGCCAAAATATTCGCTCTCCCTGTCATCAGGAATCATACGGGTAAAAAACGACCGGCTTAAAGCCTGGATTGCCCCCTGCACCATTCCCGTAAGACAGGCAAAAATTATGAAATGAATCTCGGTTTTCAGTATCCATGCGCCACCCATGGTAATAAAAATATAGGTCGCAACAGCAACGAGAATAATATTTTTCGCACCGAATTTCCTTGCTGAAAGGCCAAACAGCAGTGCGGAAGGAAAGGCGATAAACTGTACACATAGCAGTGCGAGCATCAGAGAACCCATCTCCAGACCCAGAGACAGACCAAAATCCTTTGCCATCATGATGACTGTATGAACACCGTCAAAATAAAACCAGTAGGCAATTAAAAAGAGAAGAATACTTTTATCATGCCCGATCTCCCTGAGCGTATGCCGCAGTTTGATAAATCCCTGAACAATAACAACATCTATATTCTTCTGCGAGTCTTTCTTACGCTCATGAACAAACAGCAGTATTGGCAAAGAAAAAACCAGCCACCATAGTGCCGCTGTAAGAAAAGAGTACCTGACAGCGTCCGCGTTGCTTTTCAATCCGAAAAATGCGGGATACTTATACATGAGAATGTTACAGGTAAAAAGAATGCCACACCCGAGATATCCGATTGCATATCCCTGTGAAGAGACCATATCCCGTTTCCTCGGTTCTGTAATATCGATCAAAAATGCATCATAAAAAAGATTTGCCATAGAAAAACCGATACGGGCAAAGATATAGACAATAATTGCAGCCAGCCACTCCCCCTGCATTATAAAGAAAAGTCCTGCTGTCATAATCACGCCGAGGCTGATAAACGCTGCCAGAAATTGCTTCTTTGCCCTGCCGGCTCCTGCGATTGCACCGAGCACCGGTGAGAGCAGTGCGACACACAGACCGGCAGCGGCATTTCCCATACCCAAACGAAAGGTGGTAATAGCAGAATCGACTCCAATCGACCAGTATTTATTAAAAAAGGCGGGGAAAAATGCAGCCATGACAGTCAACGCAAAAGCGGAATTTGCCCAGTCATAAAAACACCATGACCAGATTGCCTTCTTGTCTGCTTGCCGACTCATGTCTTTTTCTCTTTTTTCTCAGCGGCAGGGAATAACACATTATTGAGGATTAACCGATATCCGGGAGAATTTTTATGGAGCTCAAGCATGGTATGCCGGTCACCGACGAGATGGGCATAATCTTCCGGGTCATGACCGCCCAGGAAGGCGAATTGCCCCTTGCCCTTGATACCGTGCAGATATTTTACCCGCTTGGTTCCCGGTACATACCCCAGTATCACGGCACTTTTTTTTATCACATCCTTATTGTAGGAAGTACACAGACCGAAAAAACCGCTGACCGTCGACGTATGGCACTGCGTCAGCATGGTTGGCACCGGATCCAGCTTTGCACTGAAAGAAAACAAGTCAAAATCCATGGCGGGTTTACGAAAAGGAGTGTTCACCATGTTAACATCAATATTTCCGAAATAAGATGCCATCGCACTCGTTTGTATCGTAAAATTTTCAAAGGCAAAACAGTTGGAAAAATCAAGCTTTGCTTTATAATCGGGATCCACCCCGTCCCCGTCAAAGGGCGCTTCAACAATATCGGTACCGAGCGCGGCGAGTGCAATATCGAGCGTATTGGTCGCACTGCACATGGCAAAGAGAAACCCTCCGTTTTCAACGTACTGTTTGATAGCGAGCGCTACCGCTTTTTTACAGTCAGGCACGCTTTTGAATCCGAGACTTTTCGCCAGTTTTTCCAGCTCCATTTTCTGACGTTGATACCATGCCGCATGGCGGAAAGAACGATAAAACTTACTGTATTGGCCGGTAAAATCCTCATGATGGAGATGCAACCAGTCATAGTTGGCCAGCTTGCCGGTAACTACTTCCCTGTCGTAGACTTTATCATAGGGTATTTCCGCATAGGTTAACGCCAAGGTAACGGCATCGTCCCACGGCAAGGTTCCCGGCGGAGTATATACGGCAATTTCAGGCGCCTTCTCCAGGGT
>CAZIYW010000082.1:0-22809 GCA_964543525.1 uncultured Fibrobacterota bacterium
AAAAGAATGTATTGTTTCTTGACCGGAGTATAGCCTGGACCGATAGCCAAAAGGTGAGCCTTGCATACGAGGGTGATAAACCCGATCTTGGTGCTTTTGAATACGATGAAACTGCGGTAAAGGAAGTGTCCTTTTCGAATGGCAGTATACACAATGATGTTGGAGTCGCCGCTAAAATCACTTTTTCCGGAAAGCATATTACTATTACATTTGCATTGTCACAGACTCGAGCAGTAACGTTTGGTTTGTTTTCACAAAAGGGAAGCCATGTCGGGTCATATTCCCTGGGAACAGTACCGGCAGGAGTGCATAATTTTACAATAAATATTCACCGGTTCGGTCGTTTGTTTATAGCCGGCGGGATTTATTTTTTACAACTTAAAGCCGGCGTATCGTCATCAACGGTGAAATGTATATATGTGCGGTAACAACCGTGTTATTGATACGTAATTCGCGCATGAGTACTGTACAGTCCGCTCTCGATAATGCTTCACCTTTTGATACGATTCTTATCGCATCCGGCACCTACTAATAAAATCTGCTGTGGCCTTCATACTGTAAAAACATCAGGAATGATAAGGGATATTGGGATGCGATGGAATCATGTATAACACAGCATACAGAGGCAACATTCTCCCATAGTATCTGTCCCGAGTGTCTCGAAAAGGAATACCCGGATCCCTTATAATTGTATTAAGGAATCAGAAAGAATATAATTCCTGAAATCCTGTCAAAACGCATTCACCTATCCGAATCCGTAATTCCACCGAACAAATCTGATACCAATCAGGTAAAAATAATTGCAATTTATGTCTGCATTATGGTTATATTACAGTAATAGAAGGGCTTATATACCTGAAGAGTGATAAAAGTAAATATCAGAAATAAATTTAAGATTGGCCACAGAAAATTATTAATTGCCAATAAGTATCACACTCATTACGCCAAAGGGGGGGGTATGAGTACAAAAGTCTTATCATGTCTGTTCTGTATTTCTTTTGTGTATGCAGTAGATGCCGTTATTTCAGTATCTCTGCCGGAAAACGATGTTGTCGTAACAGTCGTTAACGACTATGCAAAATTCCATAATAATGTCGTTTACGGCGAACCCGGTTGCCCGGCTCTTCCGTCAAAATGCTACACATTCCTGGTACCGCCGGATGCAGACCTTTCATCAGTTTCATTTGAAATTCAAGGACTTACAGAAAAAAGACTTGACGGTAAGTTTACCGTGCAACCGGCGCGGCCTCCCATGTCAGTTAACGGTCCTGTATGGCCCGAGAAGAGGAATATTGTAAACGGCAGGGATATGGACATCTACGGAGGCAGCGGCTATTATCCGGATTCCTATATTCAGGATATCACGGTATCACAGATGCGGTGCTATAAGATTGTCAGAGTTCGGGTGTATTTCAGTAAATATAATCCCGGTACCGGTACCTTGAAATGCCTCACCGGAGGTAAACTGGCATTGAAATTCGCTGCAAAACCCGGCACAGTCAGAACCGGCTGTAAGATTCCGAAAAAATACAGGAAATTGGCTGAAAAAATGGTTATAAATTACTCTGACATGGCACCGCTTTACAATACTGCTTTTACGTTTACCGATACTACTACCTATATTATCATGACGGAGTCGTCAATAGAATCCGGTTCACAGAAACTCGAAGAGCTAAAACAGTCTAAAACAGACCATGGTTTCAACACGGAAATTATCACCGAAGATACCTGGGGAGGGGGCGCCGGCAATACCGCGGCAGGAAATATGAGAAAATGGCTCCAGGATAATTATGAGGAGATGGCTATTGAGTATGTCCTCCTCATTGGAAATCCGAGCACCAGCAGTAGTAAGGTGCCCATGTACAATTCTGAAACCAGGTCACGGGCAACGGATTTTTACTATTCGGAATTAACAGGACCATGGAAAGATGACCTTATTGCCGAAGTTGATGCCTCACGAATACCGGTATACAATGATGATATGAATACCCTCGATGATATACTGCAAAAAGTTATCGATTATGAAAATGCCCCTGCAGATGAAATAGACTGGCGAAAGTTCTGTTTTATTGCTGAAAAACCGTATGACAGTCAAACACCCGGTTACCCGCTCTTTGAAGAGATTAAAACAAAATTTCTCGATCCGAACGGGTGGGACAATTACCGTATTTATGATGTTTCCAACGGCGATCCGGATGAAAGTGACTGCAATGAAACTGCGGTGAAAAATGCCTGGGAAAAACTCGACCACGGGCTGATGCTCTGGATGACTCACGGCAGTGCTACCGGAGCTTCTTCCATTATGAAATCCACCACCATGGCAACGTTCGACGATGAGCATCCTACTATTGTCATGATGGGAAGCTGTTCAAATGCGTCACCTTCAAAGAGCGATAACTTGACCTATACTGCATTGAAACATGCTGCAATCGGAGCGATCGGCGGTTCAGGCATTACCTGGTATGGTGATGCGCAGGTTGATAATTTTGACGGCACCAGTACAACCCAGGGGCTGCTGTACCATTTTGCACAAGGTATTACCGATTCGCTGGGTGCAGGTGAAGCTCTCAATTTTGCAATAGGGCAGTGTACGAGTAAGAAATGGTGGATTAATCTCTACGGCTACGTATTATATGGCTGTCCTGATGTTGGTGTGTTTTCATGCAAAAATGAAACTCCGGTTAAAAATAGTGTACCGGACCAGAAAGGGACAGAAAACAGTCTTTCAGTTATCACACCCAATAATGGAAGCGACATTATTCAAATCAGGTATTCTGTTGCATATCGCGGTCCCGTCAATCTGAGTATCTATACGGTGCAGGGAAAATTAATACAAACACTGGTTAATACGGTACAGCCGGCAAATGCCTGTTCAGTACAATTTTCTGCAGAAGACCTTGTTGATGGGATTTATTTCTGTTCGCTGAAGATGGGTACAAAATCTGTATTAACTGAAAAATTAATGATTGTGCAATAATGCAATCGGGTATAATACCCGGGTGGATAGATAAATCCGCACGGCGATATAGTACTGAATTTTATAAAGTATATGGAAAAAGGCATGCAGCCTCAGTGCATGCTTTTTTTTGGCGTATGGATTTTATACATAGCGTCGTGTGTCGGTAAAACATGCCGTTTTTTCTCCTCCGTTTGTTATATTAACCAATAGAGGGAGGCAGTGCACGTCTTTTGTACAGCTTGTCATTTGCGAAATTTTTACAAAGGGTGATATGATTAAATTTGCGGTAATTACAGTACTTATTCCTTTTTTCACGTCTCCTCCTTGCAGTCTAGTAAAACAGGTCGGCACGCAGTGCAGACCGTATCAGTTTTGCGAGTAATGTAATACCACGGATATTTCCGGCAAAAATCCTTACCGTACCGGATAAATAGGGCCGCAGGATTTTTGAAGGGATATTATGTATCGCTATAGTAACCTTGAATTTATTTTCCACGCCTTTATTATCCTGCTCTTTTTCCTCGTTATACGTCACTGACACCGGTGCTATTTTTTTAATCATTCCTTTGATTTTTGTACCCATATGCATCCACAGCATGACTTCAGCCATATCACCCTCTTTAATATCCCCGATCTCACTTTCCAGGAGGGTCACTTCAATGAGAAAAGGGTCAAGCGGTGCAAGCTCACAGAGCTCAATGCCCCTGGTAAAGTATGGCCGGTATCCCTTATCAGTCCGGCAGGATACTATGATACCGGTCCGAGGGCTGATAATGGTGCTGTGGGACATCTCTTTCTGCAGTCGCTGTATATCTCTACGGTACGGATGCTGATTTTGGTGAAACCTTCGGTAAGATGAAATCAAATGACTGTAATTCATGGTCGGTCGGCCTCAATGTCTCTGCCCCGCTAAGCACCAAGCCGCGCAAGGATGCTCTGCTGCCGTATGCGGTTGCGATACGTGAGGCTGAATACAAGTGTGCATCGTTGAAAAAGCAGATACGACAGGAGCTGCAATCATTATTGAATAAAATTGCGCTTACCTGCAAGCAGTATGAATCCGCCCACAGCAATATCGCGCTTGCCGGGATGAATATGAAGGAGGCGCAGGAATTACTGGATAACAGATTTATCTCGCTGGAAGAATTCTTTAAAAGCAAGAAGAACTTTGAAACATCGTCGATGCAGATCTTCAAAAGCAAGTGTGAATATACCATCAATTTCTACAAATTCGAGCAGGCAAAGGGTACGCTGCTTGATGCTTTCGGGGTAAATCAGATTTCCGCTAACTGAGTATTTGAAATAGTGGAATATTTATTTGGTACGTCATTAGCGCATGCTTATTATAAAATCGGCAACAGGGAGTTTGTGCAGAAGGCAATTTCGGCAGACATGCAGAGACGTGCACGGTTGAAGGAATATGCCATAATGGGTGTTACTCTTGATACCATTGTAACAGAAGTAATAAAACTGTACAATTTATCAAAGAAGAAGATAAAAATCAGAGGCAGAAACAATACTCAGTCCGATACGCGGAAAGAATTTGCCTTTGCGGCGAATCGTCAATATCAGTTTCCTGCATGTGAAATAGCAGGTTATTTGGATATAAGCTCTCAGTCGGTATCAAATTTGATACGGGAAGGTGAGAGAGTCATGATCGGTACTGAATCGTAGACTGTTAAACGTCCACCGTCCCCTTTTTTGTCCCCTTTTTTTTCTAATAAAGATTTTAGGTGAATTGTGTAACTATATGAAATTATTGCAATTATACGTATTGAGATTGCTGGCAAGCTGTCAAAAGAAGAATAAATAACCTATAAATCCACGCTTTTTCTGCTAAGTACCGGATTATGGGGAATCGACAATAGCGGGTGCATAAAAAATGTGTTTTTTTTAATTCAAAATATTTCGCAAATTTTCCATATTATTCAAATTAGCATTTGATTTTTACTTTTTCTTTAAATTTTAACATATTTTTTGTTGTTTTATTTAAAAAAAGCCAAATCCGAGTCGGGGAAAAGCTGCTTTAAACGTAAATTTAATCAGGTTTTGCGTTAAAATTATTGTTACATTTATATATGCACGGGAGAGAGCATTGTTGGTGGGGTAATGCTCACAGATTTGTTATAAAACTAGTGAGAGGGAAGTGGATGAATTTCGTTATTCCATCAATGTTACTGTGTGTATTCCTTCCATTTTTCTCCATAACTGAATTTCAGGAATCTTTTAATAGTTAAGGAATTTACAGTTTATCAGGTAACTTTACTATTCGAGTGAAGAAATTATCAGGCACAATACTGTGCTATAAGTTGGAAATAATTAACGGAACGCATTAGCAGGTGGGGTAATGCTTTTGCAGTTTTAATCCTTTTATACCGGGAGGGGAAGTGGTATGAAATATTTTGTTTCATCAGCATTTCTGATTCTGTCCTTAATTAATTCATCCATCGCACAAGTAACTGTTTCTGTTCCATGGCAGGATGCGACTGTTCGGAATATCCGCGGGCAGGCTGAATTTACCGCATCCGAGTTTCTGGGTGAGCCTGGTCAACCGGCATTGCCGGTGTATAAATGCTCAGTGCTGCTCCCGCCGTATGCGGATTTATCCTCAGTCAGCTTTTCAATTGAGGGTCTGAAGGAGACACAACTGGCCGGTACTTTTACAGTACGACCCGGATTGCCGCCCATGACTGTAACCGGTCTGGAAAGCTGGCCTGAACATCGTTCCATTGTTGACGGAAGAGATGTGTCGGTCTATACAAGTGATAATCTGTTTCCGCAGAGTCATATTAACGTACTCGAGGTCGGGCTGATGAACTGTTTTAAGCTGGTAACGGTGAAAGTATGTCAGTTCCGGTACAATCCCGTTGCTAAAACGCTTTTTAAGGTTGAAAAAGGAACGTTGAAAGTCGATTTTAAGACCGACCCTTCCTACAGTCGCAAGCGGGCGGCGCAGTTGAAAATTCCGGCAGCCTTGAAACCCCGTTTAAAACGACGTGTGGTTAACTACAGTGAATTTATCAAGCAGTATGAAGCGGACTA
The DNA here is from genome assembly GCA_964543525.1 of uncultured Fibrobacterota bacterium. Lineage (GTDB taxonomy): Bacteria > Fibrobacterota > Chitinivibrionia > Chitinivibrionales > JANQEN01 > CBDVBE01. The sequence continues at coordinate 6,002 of CAZIYW010000082.1, forward strand.
TACTTTTAATCAGCAGAATGTACTGGCAATTATTACCACCAATAATATTAAAAGTCAATTACCGAGTTTTGATGCGTTTGTTGCAGCCAAGGAAGCTATGGAATTTCAGGTTGAAGTAGTCACTGAAGATAAATGGGGCGGTGGCACCGGCTCAAGCGGTTCGGCAAATATTCGTTCGTGGTTGCAGGACAACTATCAGACGCTTGGTCTGAATTATGTTTTTCTTATCGGAGCGCCCAGCAACTCTTCGGGCGATGTACCAATGGCTTATTTCCAGGGATATTCAAACTGGTCCGGCCATAGCGATTGTCCCACAGACTGGCATTATGCACAGCTTTCCGGTGATTATAAAAGTGATAAAACCTGCGAGCTGCATACCGGAAGATTCCCGATATTCAACGGGGATTATACCGGCACAAATGCGATTATGCAGAAAACTATCGAGTATGGTAATGCTGCACCGGAAGATGCGAAATGGCGTTTTAATGCTTTGTTAGGTGGACCAGGTTATGATGTGTCGAGCACATCATGGGCGGCAATGAATCCTGCATACCATGACTGGATCGAGCCGGATCCGGAGTGGGAAGCGTACCGTTGCTACAGCAGCCAATATGCTACGCCGCAGGAAGCGGATGAGGTTTCCAGCGATCTATCCGGCCCCTGGTCAAAGGGTACTTACGGCATTGTTGACTGGGCGGCTCATGGAAGTCCGGAATTTGCATCAGGTGCAATGAGCTCGGATAAAACTACCAGTGTAGGAAATGATCATCCGTCATTTGTTCTCTGTGGAAGCTGTTCTAATGCATCTATTACTACTTCAACAAACCTGACCTATTCAATTCTTAAAAACTGTGGTGTTGGTGCTCTTGGCGGCACCGATTATACCATGGTCGGTGATGATATGACCTGGTGCAGATATTATATCAAATATCACGTTGCCGAAAAGATGACCATGGGTGAAACTATGACTGAGCTTCTGGAGAATCACTCAAACGGCTGGTATAACCGGGGTCCTTATGTACTGTATGGCGATCCGACAATCGGGTGTTATTCCTTTAACGGTGAGCCTTTTATCGGGCTTACAAGTCCAAATGGCGGTGAGAAAGTGGAGCAATTCACTACGTTTACTATAACATGGTCCGACAATATCCCGGGAAAGGTTAAAGTTGAGTTGTTAAAAGGAGGGAGCGTACTGGAAGTACTGGGTGAGGTTGAGAGTACCGGTGAACTGGCGTGGGAAGTTACCGATAATTATGAAATTGCCGATGATTATAAGGTCCGCATCACCAGTATTGACAGTAGTGCATTAAAAACTGAAAGCAAGGAGCCATTTAGTATTGTCGAGGAATTTATTATTAACGAATACCCATATTTTAAAAATCTTGATGATTTGACATCAAGCAGTGTTATTCTTCCTGAAAAATGGGTGCAGAGTAAAGATGATGATCTGGACTGGACAGTATTGAGCGGACCCACGCCTTCAAAAACCGGCAGTGATCCCGATAAAACAGGGCCTGATGCTGACCATACCACTCAGGATGACGGAAATTATATCTATGTGGAAGCGTCCAGCAACGAGAATAAGAAGGCGATCGCTGTCTCGCCGAAATTTAATCTGAAGGGTGCGAATGAGCCCAAATTGACGTTCTGGGCACACATGTTCAGCGCTGAAAATACCATGGGCACGCTTTCACTCGATATCTGTGTCGACGGTACTTGGAAAAACGATGTCATATCTCTTACTGATGATCATGGGGACGAATGGTTTCGTGTAGAGCAGGCGCTTGATGACTATACGGGGGAAAGGGTAATTTTCCAGCTTCGTGCAGTTACCGGCTCAAGCTGGTGCAGTGATATCTGTGTCGATGATTTCAAGGTGGAAACCAATGGCAACAGTATTATTGAAACAACTGCAGATGGAGCGGGCTATGGATTGAAATACACAAATTCACGCATTATATATCAGGTGCCGTTGCATGAAGACGGGAAAAAGGTGACTGTACAACTATTCAATCTGCAGGGTAAACTGGTCAGGACACTTTTTAACGGTAAAGCAAATGCCGGACAGTATGCAATTCCGCTGAAAAATAAGAATCTTGCAGCATCATTGTATTTGTGCCGGATAACGGCTGACTCTTTTACAAAAACAGTTACTATACTCATGCATAAATAGACCTGTAATATATTCATTAATAGGTACTTAGTGCGTATGGAAAAGGCTCTTTTATAGAAAAGAGCCTTTTTTCAATGAATTGTGGTAATGTACTATGGAAAATTATTTTTACCTAAATATTTTTATTGCATTTATTTAAATTTGATATATATTTATGTACTATCTTAATATCTACCTTGAGGATGGGTAAAACCCATCGCCCTCAGGCGAATAAAATATTCGCGATGTGGTATCATGTACATGGGTCACATACAGAAATTTTAAAAGTTCATGGTTATCTGAGGACCGAAGTATTGCAAAAATTTATCGACGGACGGGGAAGTTGTTGTTAAAACATTTTATAGAATATAGCCTCGACCTGAAAAACAGGGATAGTTTTTTCCAGTCCAGGTAACCGTGCTTTTAGTTCATGAAGGAAAAAGAAATAAGATAAGTATTTTTTGACTAAATAATGTTTTGTTTGTGTTTCATTTACTGTTTAATTACAAGGAGTTAAAACAAAGAGGAGTAGAAAATGAAGCGGATACCTTTTTACTTATGTAATGCACTATACGTTGTAATATTTGCATTTATTACCTGTGATGCTCCAATTAATCCTTACACGGATATCGATAATGTGACAATTTCAGTCAAGACTGATACATCACCAAATGGACTTAAATGGAAAATAAATGATTCCGTACCGATTTGCGTTACCGTTGGCTATGCGTTATTAATTGATTCAGTATGTATATATCTTGATAGTATTGAGAAAATTAATAGTTTTTTACTTGAATGTTCCGTAGCGGATGATACGACCATTACGGTGCATCATATTTTCAGTGATACCGGAATAAAAAAAATAAGTGCCGCCGCTTTTAATGAAGATGGGGAGATTATAAGAAGCGAAGAGTTGTTAATTTCGATTGGTATCGCTCCATCATTTAAAGACCAAAAGGAGATCCAATATTCCGATATACCTACAATTGGTCAGCCCCTCGATATGTTTTTACCCTCAGTTGGTACCCATCCTCTTGAGTATATGTGGTATAAGGATAGTGTGTTAATAGAATTACGCTTACATGATACGCTTCATTTTGACAAAATAAAGAAAGAGGATAATGGAGATTATTTCTGTATAGTAAAGAACGATTGGGGATATGATACCTCAAAAACCACTCATCTCAATGTGCTCGATTCCTCAGTTGCACCGGTGATCACGGATGAACCTGATGATCTTCAACTGCTTGTTAACGCAAAAGCTGAATTTTCCGTTGTTGCGACAGGTTCATCACCACTCAACTATCAGTGGCAGAAAGACAAGGAGGATATTTCAGGTGCAGACAAAGCGACGTATGAGATTACGCAGGTTACACTGGCTGACGATAGTACAACCTATCGCTGTATTGTATCAAACAGCAAAGGCAGCGATACAAGTAAAGCAGCATTGTTAACCGTTACCGAAATAATTGAAAAACCTGAGATAACGGAGCATCCGAGTAGCCAAGCGGTTGTTGTGGGAGGAGAAGTGACCTTTTCAGTAACTGCAACGGGTACGGCGCCGTTTGAGTATCAATGGTTGAAAAATGGTTATGCGGTGACAGGGGCAACAGAAAAGACATATCTATATACAAATGCTTCACTGGACGATAATAACGCTAATTTCAGGTGTATTGTTTCCAACAGCGCCGGTGCCGATACCAGTGAGGTTGCAGTACTGACGGTTAGCCAAAATATAATCAAGCCGGATATCACAAAGAATCCGGCAGATACAAATGCATTTGTCGGTGAAAATGTTTGCTTTTCAGTAGAGGCATCGGGAACAGCGCCTCTTCAATATCAATGGCAAAAAAATTCTGTTAACATCAACGGTGCTAACGGAAAAATATATCGAATTACCGGTGTTGATATCGCTGATAACAACAGTCAATTCAGGTGTATTGTTTCCAATACTGCTGGGTCGGATACAAGTACCGAGGCGTTGTTAACGGTTAACGATGTTCCTGTTGAAATTATCGTGCATCCTCAGGATCAAACTGCCCTGGTAGGTTCAAACGCAATATTTACCGTTACTGCCGAGGGTACTAATCTTACCTACCAGTGGTATAAAAATGGTAATACGATTCAAGGTGCAACGAATTCCACTTTAGAAATAGATTCCGTGACCTTGGAAAATTCAGGAGAAAAGTATACCTGCCTCGTCGCAAACAGTGCGAACGGTAAGACCAGTGATGAGGCGACACTTACTGTTGTTGAGGAAGTCGTCCCTATCGAAATCGTTACCCAGCCAAAATCTACCAGTGTACCGGAGGGAGCTAAAGCAACCTTCTCAGTAACGGTAACGGGAACAAACCCTCAATTTGCATGGTATAAGGATAATCAGCCTATTACAGGCGCCACCCTGAATTCCTATACAACACCTGTAGTAACAATGAATGATAATGGATCGCTTTTTAAATGTATTGTGAAAAATAAAATGAATGAAGTTACCAGTGACGAGGCGTCCCTCACGGTTACAATGAATCCTCCGGTCATAACCACCGATCCTGAAAATAAAACAGTAGCTGAAAATTCCAGTGTAACTTTTACCATCGTTGCGGAGGGGACGGCACTTCATTATCAATGGATACGTATACACAACAGCGTTGAATCGAATGTCGGTACCGATAACAGCAGTTATACAATTAATCCGGTAACCGCCGACTATCAGGGGGATGCGTTTAAATGTAAAGTATCCAATACGGGCGGTGAAGTTACCAGTGAAGAGGCGACCCTCACCGTTACACTGAATCCTCCAGTCATAACCACCGATCCTGAAAATAAAACAGTAGCTGAAAATTCCAGTGTAACTTTTACCATCGTTGCGGAGGGGACGGCACTTCATTATCAATGGATACGTATACACAACAGCGTTGAATCGAATGTCGGTACCGATAACAGCAGTTATACAATTAATCCGGTAACCGCCGACTATCAGGGGGATGCGTTTAAATGTAAAGTATCCAATACGGGCGGTGAAGTTACCAGTGAAGAGGCGACCCTCACCGTTACACTGAATCCTCCAGTCATAACCACCGATCCTGAAAATAAAACAGTAGCTGAAAATTCCAGTGTAACTTTTACCATCGTTGCGGAGGGGACGGCACTTCATTATCAATGGATACGTATACACAACAGCGTTGAATCGAATGTCGGTACCGATAACAGCAGTTATACAATTAATCCGGTAACCGCCGACTATCAGGGGGATGCGTTTAAATGTAAAGTATCCAATACGGGCGGTGAAGTTACCAGTACCGAGGCGTCCCTCACAGTTACATTGAATGCTCCGGTTATTACCGACAATCCCGATAATACATCCGCAAATGAGGGTGGTTCAGCACAGTTTACAGTGTCTGCCGAAGGTACCGATATTCACTATCAATGGAAAAGAATACATAACAGTGTGACAAGTGATGTCGGTAGTGATAATGCTGTACTTGCTATTAATCCGGTGAAGGCTGAATATGACGATGACAGCTATAAATGTATTGTTTCGAATGACGGTGGAAGTGTTTCAAGTGATGAGGCTACTCTGGATGTAATATTCAAAGCACCGACAATTACTAATCAGCCTGATGATGAAACAATATATGAAGGCGAAGATGTTTCATTTTTTGTTCACGCAACAAGTTCCGGAACCATATCCTACGACTGGGAGCAGTATGCTGGCGGTACATGGAGCAGTGTGGGTACAAATTCCAGTTCCCTGTATCTCAGTGATGTTCCGTTGAGTTATAACGGTAACAAGATCAGATGTAAAGTTTCTAATGAAGATGCTGAGACGGTAAGTGAAGATGCCACGTTAACGGTAAATCCTCAGTTTATAAATATTACCGCAGAACCGCAAGACGCGAGTGTCACAACCGTCGGCAGTGGTTCTTCGGCTTCTTTTACAGTTACTGCAGTGGCGCATACAACGGATATATCCTATCAATGGCAATACAGACCCGGAGGAGTTGGCAATTTTACGGATATTAACGGTGAAGTAAACAGCACCCTTCAATTGTCAAATATACAAATGCATATGGATTTATACCAATACAGATGCGAAGTTTCCGCGGGAGATGTAGTGAAAAACAGTAATTACGCCACATTAACTATAAAAATAGCTCCGACGATTACAGTTCACCCACAGGCGAACTATATCAAATTTGAAGGTGATAATGTTACGTTTAATGTAGTTGCCACAGGACCTTCGTTATCATATACGTGGTACAAGGACGGTTCTATCATATCCGGTGCGCCGAACAATAATTCATATACCATTACCGTTTTGAATAAAGCAACACATCAGGGAAGTTATACCGTGCGAGTAGCAAATCACGAAGGTAACGTTGTGAGTAATGCTTCCGAATTATATGTATATGAGACCGTGACAATTAGCGGTCAGGTATGGATGGCGGAAAATGCAAAACATTCTGTTTCCTCCGGAAATACCGGTTATCCGAATAATAATGCTTCCAATGTCGATGATTATGGATTACTATATGACTGGGATGCGGCACAAGAGGTGTGTCCAAGTGGATGGCATTTACCGTCGGAAACGGAATGGCAGACATTAGTTGCTAATACGTCAAGCAGTGAAAATGCATCCGTTTTGCGGCAGACGGAATATTGGGAATCGGGAAGTCATTCCGATAATTTTGGATTTCATGCACGAGGTGCCGGTACATTCTTTCCCGGCGGCAGCCCCACAGGGTTTAAAGAAGCTACACAGTTCGGCACGAGTGCTTGTTCAATGTGGTGGTCAACAATCGGAATTGATTTGGATATATATGTGCAATGTCCCTTAACTAGTCCACCTGCAAATATGATTTCTATACGATGTATAAAAGATTAGTATCTAATACTACTATGGAATCTAAAAAAAAAGTTATGCTTTCTGCCAAAACTGCGGGGAATGATACATCTGTACTTTTGACGCGGATAGCATAGCTATTTTTTATTGAGTAGTATCCGTTTTGGAACTTCTCCAATTTGACCTTATTTTAGCTGCATGCTATGAAGCACAGGGCGAACCGGACACGGCAAAAAAAGGCTGTGACCGGTTCTTTGGGTTTAATTGAATAATACATGGTTTAGAAAAAAGACAACTTTTTTATATGCGAAACCAGTGCTTCCTCGTATTTTATTTACTACGAATCGAATCGTTTAATTAACGTAAATATAAATATCCATATAAAATGCATACCGACCGTACAAATAAATTAATTCCACTCTCACTATTCATTTTTGCACTTTGTATCCGAACACTTTACTTACTGGAACTGAAATCAATCACCTATTTTAAATTACCGATAATGGATGCGTTGTACCATGTTATCTGGGCTCGTCAAATTGCACAGGGCGATTGGCTTGGTAGTGAAGTTTTCTTTAGAGCGCCGTTGTATCCATATTTTCTTGGTATTATTTACTTTTTTACCGGAAATCATTTTTTTCTTCCCCGTCTAATTCAACTTATCATGGGTGCGGCATCGTGTGTGCTTATTTTCCGGATAACAATTGCTATCCGACAGAACCGAACGGCTGCAATAATAGCCGGGGTAATTGCAGCTACATACTGGGTTACTATTTTTTTTGAAGGGGAATTGCTTCTTGATTCGATGGGTTCTTTTTTCAACCTGCTGATGCTGCTTTTTCTGTTTAAATCGGCGGATATGAAAAACGAAATAAACAGGTACTGGTTTATCAGTGGCCTGTTTTTCGGCCTGTCTGCGATAACGCGACCCAATATTCTGCTTTTCTTTCCGGTGATTATCTGGTGGGCATATAGTAATAATAAAAAAGTACTAAATAAAAATTTTGCCAAAAAAGTTACACTTGTCTGTTCGGGAGCAATTATATGTATCGCTCCCGTAACCGTGCGAAATGCTGTTGTCGGCAAGGATTTTGTACTTATTTCTTCACAGGCCGGCTTGAATTTTTATATTGGAAATAATCCGGAATCAAACGGTTGGACGGCAATTGCTCCGGGTATGAGAGGTACCTGGAAAGGTGGCATTTCCGACGCCGAAAGGATCGCGGAGATGAAACAAGGTAAAAAATTAAAGCCATCCGAAGTTTCTCAATACTGGTTTAAATCCGGGTTATCCTTTTATAAAAACCATCCGTTACAGGCTGCAAAGCTCCTTTTTAAAAAATGCCTGCTTTTGGCAGGGGCACATGAAATAAAAAATAACAAAGACCCTTATTTTATGCGGCAGATGTCAACAGTGTTACGGTTGATGCCGTTACATTACGGTATTATTCTGCCCCTGGCATTTGGAGGACTGGCAGGACTTCTGTTACTGAAAAGAATATATCAGAAAGATTTATTAATAATAAGTTTTCTGGTGGTGTATTCCGTTTCAATTGTTATGTTTTTTGTTTGTTCACGCTATAGAGTTCCGATAGTACCCATACTAATGATATACAGTGCTTTCGCAATTATGGTGGTGTTGGAATTAGTTAAAAAAAGAGATTATAAAGGTATAGGATTAGTAATCGTAGTAATATCGGTTAGTGCAGTGATTTCCAATACTGATTTTTATGGTCTTAAAAAAATATGTTTTGCACAATCACATTTTAATCTTGCTCTAAATTATTATAGGGGTAAGGACATAGATAGGGCTATTCAGGAGTATAAAAAAGTATTGGAACTTGAACCGAATGATATATACGCATGCAATAATCTTGCTTCCATTTATGCACAGCGCAAGGAATTTAAAAAAAGTATCAAACTATATAGCAAGGCCCTATCAATAGATCCAAACAGTCTTGTTGCGTATGAAAATCTTGCACGCTTATTTGTAGAGACAGGACACATTGAAAAGGCATTGTATATACTCAGGGAGCTTCTAGATAGAATACCGGCTCATCGAATGGATTATAAAATGGAAATAAAAGAGTGGTATGATAAACTCTCTTGTTATGCAGCAATAAAATCATCTGCCATGGACAGCGCTGTAACAAGTAACACTGTAACGAAGTGATTCTGGTGTTATGTTAACAAACATATGACGGGTAAAGACTCTTCAGTTTTACTCTCGCTTTTTTGTTTGTAAATTGCCAGTTAATTTTTGCATTTCTTAAGTTTCTATTGCATTGCCACGCATATACTTCTCTTTCAATTACATCTTTGTCTGGAATATGCCGGTTCAAACATTGATGATTTAACACATGTAATTCAATTTCAGCCATATTCAACCATGAACCGTGTTTAGGGGTGTAGACAAATTCAAAGCGTTCCCGAAATTTTCGTGCTTGCTCAGGTTCAAATGTCTCATAAAAAGACGAAGCATTGTGCGTTTTAAAATTATTCATAACCAAATAAATTCTTTTTGCATTCGGATATTATTCTGAAACCTCTTTCATAAACTGCGCCCAGTCTATTTTTGTTTTTGTAACCTTAACCATGCGAGTTCCTTTTAAAGGCTCATTAGCCTTAAATATATTTACCATTCCGTGCCTGATATATTCATAATCTATCCATGGTTCTTGTCCCGGTTTTATCGATTGGCTTGCGACATCTTCAATCAGTTGCTTTGGCGATTCATCCATGCAGATTAACGGAAATTTCTGATTGAATGGGCCGCTTATAGATATCCAGTACAAGTTCCATATTGGCCACAAATTCACTGCTCGGTTTTTGTCTCAAAGAATGGACTTAACTGGACCCGCTATAATTCCGGCTCCCTTTAACGATGAGGAGGGAAATAACCTTATTTCCCACAATGCGGAAGAGTTACTGATTCCCGCATCCATTATTAAAATCCTTACTTCCTATGTTGCCATTGACATATTAGAAAAGAATTATTGTTACAAAACTGAATTTTATACCGATGCAAACAATAATTGCAATATAAAAGGCTGGGGCGACCCCTATCTTATTTCAGAGGAAATTGCTTTAATAACGGATACCTTGAAACGGAAGGGATTAACCCGTATATATGGCTGGATTTGTTAATTCTATGGAAATTAACGAAATTGTAGTATATATTTCTATATAGGTACTTAAATTCGACGGTTTTCGGTTGCCTGGTGGGGACAAACTGTGCCGGAGGCTTATACTGTCTCAAATCAATCGATACTGGAACAGGTCGACTGATTATTACTGAGGTTGATAACTAAACCGGGAGGTCCCTACGAAACGAGCATTACTTTTTGCCCTGCTGACGGTAACCTGTTTGATTACCCTTGGATTTGCAGAAATTAAGTTCACGGTTATTCACGAAAGCAATACACCCCGGATAACCGATAATGCTGTTGTGCGTCTGGTAAATAAGGCGCTTAATCTCAACAAAACCACGATACCGTACTATCGCTCGACCGTGAGTATCTATGCGCTCACTACCGGAGAAATTGATCATTGTGTGGTCTATCTGTTCAGGTCGGACACCTACACTGCAGAGTGTTACCGGCTTGATATAAGAGGTGACAGAGTAACGAAAATCACCGAAGATTACGATGAACCCGAGGACCCCGACGAAGAGTTATGTGGTACCTGTCCGGATCCCGAAGTAGAAGCGCTCTTTTCCTATATAGCCGATGCTTGTTTCCCCGGTGCGTTCCTCTATGGAAATCAGGCATATCAGGATGCCATGGCTGCCGGTGTGAAAGCGGTAATACTGCACGGTATGCAGGAAACCAAGCAGGCTGTTCTTGACTATTTGTCCTGCCCGAAGCTCATTACATGGGGAAGAATCGGTCACGGCATGAAAACCCACATCAATTTGAGTGACAATTCCGGAAGTATATCATCTACGGAGGTTTCACAAATGGCCGATAAAATCAATGGGCGGGTATTTATTTTCAATTCCTGTTGGTGCCATAACGATCCATTTGAGTCCGCCATGATCGGTGCGGGTGCATACTTTTTCGCCGGAGGTGACATTGCGTTATCCGGGGGCAATACAGGAAAAGAGGAGGTGTTTGCGAAATTTTATAAAAAGGCGATCGCCGGAGAAAAAGAGCTGGAGCAATCTATGGAGGAGGCCATTGCAGAGGTCAATTACCCCGATGCCTGGGGATGGTCCGGTGCAGGTCCCGGCCCCTATTACATGTTCGGCACTACCGCTATAAACAGTATGAATACAGACCAACCCGTGTCATTCAGAATCCTGGTAAATCCGGAATCGGTTGTATTTACTCCCCAAGGTATTGATCTTTCCTCATCAATCATTTCAATCTTCACTCCAACCGGAAGGCTTATCCGTAAGAATACGTTATCCCGGAGAGTATTCTCCTGGGATCTCACCGGTAACAACGGCTTCCCGGTTTCAGACGGTACGTACATCGTTATTATTAACGACGGAACATCTTCGTTAAACAGGACTTTCACACTCACCAGATAATCTGAACGCTGCCTGATTTTAATACGGTAGGCAATAAAGTGCTTTTGGGGGAGTGGTGAAATAAAAACAGCCCTGTCATGAATCGTGTTTATAAAATATACAGTTGCTCAAATGCCTGATTACCTCTCTAAAAAAGGAAAAAGAAGCCGAAAGAAGGCGTAAAGATTGATTCTAAATAAACATCAAATCCGTTATTCTCCGTTTTTATTAGGAACTGTTCATACTTGGATATTCGGTATCGTACGTGCAGTATATCGGATGATAAATGAAGGTGAATGACATCCGTTATATGCAAATCAATGTTTACCGGTAGAGTGGCATTTATTGACATGTTAAGGTACTGAGTATATTTATACGGAGATCCACTCTCATACTTAAGTTTAAACAGATTGACATAACTTATTTCCGGGCCAGAGGAAAGATTTATAATTTTTTGGTGGCGTAGAATTGAGTGGACCTAGGCAACATATGGCGTATTTTCATGAAAATTGCGAAAGTTTGCAGCCGTGAAGGGCAAAGATTTTCTAATTGTAACAATTACAATGTATTATAAATTCAAAGGTTATGCGGATTATATATTATTTTATACTGTGTGCTCTGAATCCAGGGTATCAGATTATGGCGCAGGTCTCCAAAATTCTACGCTACTAATTTTTTTACGAATAAGATGAAAATAAGTACCAAAACCTGCTCCCAGATTGAATTGTGTTCTTTCATTTGAAGAGGTTTTTACAACGCTGCCGGTTATAGAAATCCTCAAAAACGGAATGCAACAGATCACTACTAACCGCTAATGCTGTTTGTCCTTCTTCTGTGCTTTCTGAAACACGGCTTTCAAACCAATCACATTGCCGGACACGTATTTATTGTAAAATAAAACAGTTGAGAATTAATTAGTTTTGGCAATACGTACGAAGAACTTCTGAACCCGCTGCTTGGATTGTATTCCGTAATTGTAGCAGAGGTACATAATAAGTGTGCAATCTTAGTCGTATATTAAAAGGAGTTACCTGTAAATGGTACGCGGTGAAATAGCATTTTATCAGGGGTATTTAGTATATTTATTGTGGGAAAAATCCCTTGAACCAGTGTGGAGGTATCACCTGCCGGTTTATCCGTTCTGAACCAGGTCCTGTCGGCATGAGTGTGTTTACATGTTAATACATGGAGCAGTGCATTCCATTGAAAAATGAAAGTGATTGAATATGGACTGTTAACCGTATTTTCTAATGACAGCCAATGGTATGGTGACGGTGGAGAATGTATATTGAAACAGACAGGATTACCGGCAAGTGTGGTTGTGTGGAGATTATGGGTGCATTTGCAGTACCGGTTGACATGGCAGGAGCGTTAGTTGATGAAAAGACTCATTCGATACGATAAGCAGCGGCTTCTCAGGGAGCTCTGGCAGGCGGATTCGCGTGTGAGGGATATTCTCGGCGAGGCCCGCAATCTGCATAACGCACGTGGGCGGCTCATGGACTACCTCAACAGTCTCGAAGATAAATATTTCAACATTACATCGGGTATGAAGATAATTGGCAAGCATATTATTGAGCGTAACAATGCAAAGGAGTGTATACGGGTTTTCAAGAACATACTCCGTACCGAAAATGAAAAACTGACCGGTTGTTCGGCACTGCAGCATCTGTATAATCTGGCACGGTACCCGAAAGCCAGTCTTGAGGCCGTGCACGAGGGATTTCTCTGCGAGTTGATTTTTCTGTTCTGGGGTATCAATGCCAACAGCGGTATCCTGCCGGAACGATTCGGTACCCTGCGTCGTGATGTTGCAGGTGATGCCCAGCGTCGTTCGAAGCATCTTGACCGCTATGCGCGCCATATCAGAAATGCAATGAAACGGTATCGGACCGGATTCGATAAAGAGCAGCGCAAAGCACGGTACGAATCAACTAAAAAAATACTCGAGTATTTTGGCGCTACGCGTAAAGAGTGGCAGGACTATCGATGGCATTTTAAACATCTCATTCGTGATTTGAAGACTCTGCAGGCGCTGGCCCGTCTGAGCGACGATGAGGAGGCGGGGATAAAGGCTGCAGCAAAGTATGGTATTCCTTTTCAGATTACGCCACACTACCTTTCTCTGTTTACTCTGTCCGGCAGAAATGAATATGATCGTATTCTCCGTGCGCAGGTAATCCCGTCGGTTGACTACTGTAAAAAAGTGAAAGAAAACCGTGACAAGGGCATTGACCTGGACTTTATGGGTGAAAGAGCAACCAGTCCGGTCCCGGCAATTACCCGCCGGTATCCGCAGATAGTTATTCTCAAACCGTTTGATTCATGTCCACAGATCTGCGTGTATTGCCAGCGTAACTGGGAGATAAAGGAAAGTGACAGTATCGATGTCCGTGACAAGGATATCAGTAGGGCACTCTCATGGCTAACCAAAAATACCGAAATCAACGAAGTACTGGTGACCGGAGGAGATCCGCTCATGCTGCGGAGCAGTCGTCTCGACGCACTGCTTGGGAAACTGGCACAGCTACGTCATATCGAACGAATACGAATAGGTACGCGTATGCTAGTGACACTACCCTTCAGATTCGACGATGAGCTGCTTGACGTATTCAAAAAGTACCATGAACTTGGCAAACGTGAAGTCTGTATCATTACGCACATTGAATCCCCCCTGGAGATAACCGGTGATGTGCTGAATGCGGTTAAACGCATCAAGGCGCTGGGTATCAGTATTCACAACCAGCAGGTGTTTACCTACTACAACAGCCGCCATTATGAAAGCAGTCACCTGCGCAAGGTTATCCGTCGCTGCGGTATCGAGCCCTACTATACTTTCAATACCAAGGGAAAGGAAGAAACCACGGATTTCCGTGTACCTATTGCGCGGCTCCAGCAGGAGATGAAAGAGGAGTCGCGTCTCATGCCGGGACTGGTTCGTACCGATAATCCCGTATTCAACGTCCCCCGACTGGGAAAATCCAACCTGCGTGCGTGGCAGGACCACGAGCCCATTATGTTGCTGCCGAATGGCCGCCGGGTCTACCGGTTCTATCCCTGGGAATCACGACTGGACTATGCCGACGATTATATCTACACCGACGTCTCTATCTATGACTATCTCAAACGTCTGTATATGGATGCTGAAGACATTGGCGACTATCAGTCAATCTGGTACTATTTCTAATGCGGTTATATCTCACCAGGTTGTATTTATCCCTGTTACTTGCGGTATTGCAGTACATAACCGATTAATGCACTATATTTTATATATGGTAATGCAAACATATGATACATTATAAAGTTTTTCGGAGGTACTAAATGGTACACTGCATCAATTCAGTTAGGGTATATATTATTCTCATATTATCCGCAGCAGGTGTTGCTGCATTATCGGATAACGGTTTCAGGGCGAAATGAGCTATTTTAAATAAAATAAGAGCGTGTTAAAATCAATAAACAAGGTAGTTACGGGAAATATTAATGAACATATACAGCCTTCCACCGCTCATAGCCGTTCTCCTTACCTTATTTTTCGTATTACTGCTCAATAAACACAGCCGCAGTAAAGAGCTTACTGTAATCGGTAATATGTATTCATTCTTTATTATCTGGTGGCAGCTGGGCTATGCCTATCTCTTTCCGTTGAAGAGAAAGTGTCATGATTGTGTTACACAATTGCTTTTCCTGACCCCAACTGTTAATCGTTCATTAATGAAAATTCACTTTGCCAATGTACATGAGAAAACATCTGTAAATGGTTGAAATGGTAAAGGATACATGTTGTAAAGGAGATGTTTTCGGAAAGATGCGTTGCGTTATCAGGAAGTCAGCCAGTTCCGTGCTTCAAGAGCAGTTTTAAAAACCTTTGCCTCTAATCCCGTAACCTTATTGATTGCATTGACAATTTTCCGCTTGATATCGGTCAATCCGATTACCGCGACTTTTGAGCAGCTATTCTTGATTTTCCTGGATGCTTCAGCAAATTTCAATTGACTGGCCGTTGATACCTCTGTTTTTTCAACGTCAACGAGAAGGAGGATGTCACTTTTACCGGTTTTTTTAATGTGATGAACACAATAATCTATGAATGATAAGAGTTTTTCACCCGTTAACCCATGATAATTGTTTACCAGGATTTTATTACCCCGGTGAGTAACCCAGCGAACTCTATGGTTGGTATCCATAATTGACCCAAAAAAGAAAAAGTGTTATAGTGTTTCTATTATTTCAATAATTTATTATAACATAAAAAAAATAAAAAACACGAGAAAAGCTATCGTTACGAAAGAAAATAAAATGACAACGCACCGTTATCCGACAGGGTGTCCGGTTAATACGGTTGTTCCGGCATTCAATGCATCCCAAGTTTTACCGGCAACCATGTTGACAGAGCAGGTATAAGGGTAAGCACTGTCAGTACGGCAATATTGATGCAGATATACGGTATAAGTCGTCTCGATATGGCATCAATGCTTGTTCTACCGAGATTCGCAGCGGTGAAAATATTTACTCACACCGGCGGGGTAATCTGTCCGATAGCAAGGGCGGTAATAAATACCACCCCGTACCACAGGGGGTCGATACCGAATGTTTTAAGCACTGGCATGAGAATCGGCATCAGGAGATAGGAGATAGAGATTGCATCGAGAAACATACCAAGCAGGAGCAAAAAGAGATTTAAGTGTAGGCGCCAGCAAGGGAAACAAGGCGATTGTTGCAATAAAATTCACCCCGATCATCTGTGCTCCGAGCCCGAAACTCATAAGGGTGACGGTACCCGCAACACCAAGTGCGATGCTTACGGGCACCCCGATGAGCATAAGCACGAAAAACAGACTTATTGCAATGAATGCAGCCATTTTTTCCCCGACAGTAAAAAGAATGAACAATCTATACAACAACTTCAGCGGTTGTTATCAGGGCTTAAAGTTTCTTGAATACTTTTATTGTTCGCACCATTCCGCTGCAGGGCCCCGCGATACAAGCCGATGAAAAGGGCGGGGGAGCATGCAATGACGCCTGCATAATATATCCATACCGGGATACCTAGTGACGGTGATTCTGCTTTGAAAAAGGTTATTTCCCGATAGATGGCTTGAACAAGAAAAATGTCGACAATAAGGAAGAACGCGGCAGCAAGCAGTGCGCTTAAAATGATGACGATCCGCTGAAAACGTTGCGAAAACAGGTTGAACAAAGATTCCATGTCCATGTGCGCACCGCGTTCAAAGGCTATGCTATGCCGCTGCTTGATTACCATGCGTTATACGGTGTTGAAGGCGTTACCCTTGAAGACATGG
>CAZIYW010000083.1:0-22447 GCA_964543525.1 uncultured Fibrobacterota bacterium
TATGTATAAATTTTTAAACTTTTATTTTAAGAGGCAGAATCGCTCAATTTAGGTTTTAATTATTGCCTGTCCGGAAACCAGGCAAAACTGTTATTTCGACCGCAGTGAGAAATCTTTCTTTTCTATGAATCAATTACTTACAGATTTCTCCCTGCGATCGAAATGATAAATCAAGGACTTTTCGGACATACACTAATTATTTCCTGTTAACGATTGTTAAATCAATAATACAATGGTATAATGTTCAATAAAACCGGTATGTACCTATAACTTGTTTAACCCGTATGAAAACGAACCGTGGATATCTGGTCATATACCTTCTTGTACCCGTTTTCCTTTTAGCGCAGGAGCATGCAATACTCTTCCGCCATATCTCTCTTGAAGACGGTCTTTCTCAATCGACGGCGAATTGTATTGTCCAGGACCACAAGGGATTTATCTGGATTGGCACCGAGGATGGATTGAATCGTTATGACGGGTATACGTTCAAGGTGTATAAACCGGTCCTGCAGGATACCACCAGCATCAGCAATAACAGTATCTGGGCCTTGCATGTTGATACTGATAATATGCTCTGGGTGGGAACTTTCGGCGGGCTGAACCGCTTTGATCCGTCAACTGAGCGTTTTAAGCGATATCTGCATGATCCGGAGAATCCGAAAAGTCTGAGTCACAACCACGTCAAGGTGATCTATGAAGATACTAAAGGAGTACTCTGGATCGGTACCAATGGCGGGGGACTCTGCAGATATAACCTTCAGGACGATTCGTTTGTCAGGTACCGGTACGAACCTGATAATCCGCACTGCCTGAGTAACAACAACGTGCTTGCCGTGTATGAGGATTATGAAGAGGTATTATGGATAGGCACTGAAGACGGATTGAACAGTTTTGACCGTGAGACCGGGAGTTTTATCTGCTATCGGCATAATCCGAAGGATCGGTACAGTATCAGCCATAACACTATTCACTCCCTGTGTGAGGATAATCAGGGCATTTTCTGGGTGGGAACAAAGAATGGTCTTAACAAATTCAACAGACTGACAAAGAAATTCATCTCTTTTACCGCAGATCATCGTGACCCGTCCACGATAAGCAATGATGATATCAGGGTTATTTTTGAAGATAAATCGGGAGTTCTCTGGATTGGCACTGATGACGGATTAAACAGATACAACCGTGAGAATGAAACGTTTATCCAGTACAAACATAAGCCTGATAACCCGAACAGTCTGAGTAAGAACGGTGTTCGTTCAATATATGAGGATCGCTCCGGTATGATCTGGGTCGGCACCTGGGCTACAGGTATTAACCTGTTTGAACGTCAGCGGAAGAAATTCGAGCATTATAAAAATCTTCCCTACACCACGAACAGTCTTAGTTATAATTTTGTGCTTACCCTGTATGAGGATGATGACGGCATTCTCTGGATAGGTACTTACGGCGGCGGACTCAACCGGCTGGACAGGAGAACCGGTACGTTTACCCATTACCGGCACAATCCCTGGGACTCGTCCAGCATCAGTCATGACCGGGTACGGGCGCTCTGCGAGACACGCAGCGGTGATTTCTGGGTCGGCACCTGGGGAGGCGGCCTGAATAAATTCGATAAGAAGACGGGGACGTTTACCCATTACCGGCATGATGCCGCCGATACCACATCTCTGGGTGCCGATGTCATCCGTACTATTTTTGAAGATTCCCGGGGTACCCTCTGGCTCGGCACTGACGGCGCCGGGGTGAACAGTTTCGATCCGTCAACAGGTCTGTTTACCCGCTACCCCCACAATCCCGACGATCCGAACAGCATCAGCAATAACCGGATATTCGGCATTATTGAAAGTCAATCAGGCGCTCTATGGATATCCACGTTCGGCGGTGGATTGAACAAATTTGACCGGGATCAAAAAATCTTTACGCACTATCGACATGAACCGGGAAATCCCAACAGTCTCTGTTACGATTATATCATGGCGATACATGAGGATACTGACGGGATACTTTGGATAAGCAGTGACGGCAAGGGATTTAACAAATTTGATCCGGCGGCAGAAACCTTTTCTCTTTACAACGAAGAAGACGGCCTGCCCAACAATGTGGTCTATGCAATATTGGAAGACGACCACGGCAATCTGTGGATGAGTCATAATATGGGTTTGTCAAAATTCGACCCTGAAACGGAAACATTTAAAAACTACACCCCGCGGGACGGTATTCAGAGTAATGAATTTAACGGTCTCTCATGTTATAAAAATCCGAAAACCGGCGAGATGTTTTTCGGTGGAGTAAACGGATTTAACGCGTTTCATCCCGACAGTATAAAAGATAATCCTTATGTGCCTGACATAGTCATTACCGCCTTTCAGCTCTTTAACAAAACGATACCGGTGGGGAATATGGCGGACGGTCGTACACTGCTTTCCAAATCAATAACTGAGACAGATCATATCACCCTCAATTTCAAGGACAATATCTTTACCTTTGAATTTGCAGCGCTGCACTATGTTTCTCCGGAACAGAACCGGTACCGATATATCATGGAGGGATTTGAAAAGGAGTGGAACACGGTTTCCAGCAACCGCCGCTATGCCACCTATACCAATCTTCCTGCCGGCAACTACACCTTTCATGTCAAGGGTTCCAACAGTAATGGTGTATGGAATGAAACGGGAACATCAGTAATGGTAACCATTATCCCGCCATTCTGGAAAACCTGTTGGTTCTATTTCCTGTGCGCAATTACGTTTATTGCGATAACGGCATTTGCATACAGATACCAGGTTAAGCGGTTGAAAAAACAGAAAGAGGAGGAAGAGCAGCGCAAGGCATTCTCGAATTTCAGTCAGGTACTAGAACAGGGAAGCGCTGCAGTGTACCGGCGTGATTTCGAATCCGACAGGTATGAATACATTGGAGAAGGTATCAGGGATATTACCGGGTACCGTCCCGATGAAATCACCCTTACAAAATGGAATGAAATAATCATCTCATTCGAGCTGCTCGGGGGATTAAAAGGGGTTACTCTTGACGAGGTGTTCGATCTGGTAAGAAAGGGAGAGGTAGACAGCTGGACTTCCGATTTCCAGTTTCGCACCAAGTCGGGCGAGATTCGATGGCTCAGGGATATGATGACCTCACTACGGGATACATCGGGAAATTGTTACGCATGTCTCGGTATCATGTTCGACATTACCGATCGCAAGATGGTTGAGCAGAAACTACTGGATACGACCAGGGAATTAAGCCTGCGGTCCAATGAGCTACGCATACGGAATGAAGAGATGGAAACGGATCTGAAAATGGCCCGGGAGATTCAGTTATCATTTCTGTCAAGACATGAAGAATTTTTTCCGCCGCAGGTACCGGAAAATAAGAGCGCTCTTAAATTTTATCATGAGTATATTCCCGCCACCTCCCTTGCGGGTGATTTCTTCGATATCATTCCCATCTCAGACAATAAAGTGGGACTTTTTATCTGTGATGTCATGGGGCACGGCGCACGAGCCTCGTTGTTGACGTTCTACCTGCGCGGGCTGGTTGAAGAGCTGACTCCCATTGCCGGTGAACCTGGGCACTTTATGGTGCGCTTGAACGACGGTTTGAATTCAATCATGGAACGTTTTCATCGGGGAATATTTGCTACAGCGTTTTACCTTGTATTCGACACCCGGACGGGAACATTCAGGTTTGCCAATGCGGGCCATCCGGCACCCCTTATTCTGCATCGACGAAACGGATCGGTTGAAAAGGTCCGCATGAACGGCCACAAACCGGATCCGGCAATTGGTATACACGACGACTATGCGTATACTGAGTATCAAGGTGCTGTTAACCGTGATGATATCATTCTTCTGTTTACCGACGGCCTGTTTGAAGTCTCTGACAGCAGCGGGGAGATCTACGGCATGTCCCGCCTTCTTGACCTGGTAAGAAAGAATATCACTCTTGAACCGAAACACCTTTTGAAAGCCGTTCTCAAGGAAATCCACCGGTTCTCTGAAACGGAAGAACTGCAGGATGATGTCTGTATGTTATCCATGTATGTAAAAAAACTAACGAAACAGGTGTAGCAACTGCTGATGAAACCACCGCGAATACGTCATTTAACTGCAAAGTATCTATATTCCATAACCCTTATCTGGTTTTCCCTTTGTGCGCAGGGTTTGGATTTACGCTTCCATACATGTTAATATTGACGAGGGTTTATCACAAAATGAAGACGATCTGAAAGGCATGTCTATGGATGATATATTCGATCGCGTCCAACAGAGACAACTGCATCGATTGATGGCTGATTATCAGATACGCACCAAAACAGGTGAAATCCGCTGGCTGAGAGATATGGTATCTGCATTGCGCGACAAGTCGGGCCACTGCTATGCTTTCATGGCATCATGTTTGATATAACCGATCGCATACTGTCGGAACAGAAACTGGCGCGGACCTTCATTGACGAGAAACGAAAAAGTAAAAGCATACACAGTACCCTGTTCGAACATACGGCCGACCCGATATTACTGTTTGATAAGGAAACCCACCGGTTTCTCGATTGTAATAGCTCATTAGTCAATAATTACGGATATACCAGAAATGAAATCCGTACCATAACTCCCTTCGGCCTGCACCCGCCTGAAGATATGATAGAGGTTAAAAAAACATTGATATACGAAATGCTGACAAACAGAATGAATATACCCACATCACCAAGGACGGTAGAAGGATAGATGTAGCGATTCTTTCAGACGAAACCATATATTTAGGCAAGCCGGCATGGATCAGTATTGTACGGAAGTTCGTCGATTCAATATAGCTGAAGAATTTAAAGATGATGTCTGCATGGTTGCCATGCATGTTAAAATTTTGGTGGCGTAGAATTGAGTGGACCTAGGCAACATATGGCGTATTTTCATGAAAATTGCGAAAGTTTGCAGCCGTGAAGGGCAAAGATTTTCTAATTGTAACAATTACAATGTATTATAAATTCAAAGGTTATGCGGATTATATATTATTTTATACTGTGTGCTCTGAATCCAGGGTATCAGATTATGGCGCAGGTCTCCTTAATTCTACGCTACTAAAATTTTACCGTAATCAAGAATTTTTCCGATACACAACTGTTACAACTTTTACCTTTATCGCCTCTTCAGTGCGACTCCCGTTGTTTCCTCTTCATTAAAATTGTCATATTTATGAATTAGTTGTATAATAGTGTAAAGTACTATAATTATATATTTTTAAAAGAATTACCCTTATGAAACTGAGAGCCGAACGTTTCAATTCCGCCTCTTTTTTCTGCATTCTGTTATTTTATCTTCTCCCGGTAACTCTTTTCGGGCAGAGAAGTGAAATACGGTTCCAGCATCTTTCAAAGGAAACGGGACTGTCGCAGAATGCCGGAAACAGTATTGTAGAGGATAGCCATGGATTTATATGGATTGGTACTGAGATGGGATTGAATCGCTATGACGGTTATAAGTTTAAAGTGTTTGACTCCGTCGAGGAAGAGCCCAACAGCTTGAGCTACGGCTGGATTCGGGTACTGTATAGAGATCACACCGGCCTTATATGGGTCGGTACCGACAAGGGATTGAACCGTTTTGATCCCGCCGCTGAAATATTTACCCGCTATCTACATGATCCGCAGAATCTGAAGAGTATCAGTAATAATCGTATTTTTTCTATTTGTGAAGATAAAAGGGGCATACTCTGGATTGGTACCGAATGTGGATTAAATAGGTATGACAGGAAAAGCAACACCTTTACGTATTATCAGAGGTTCCCCGACAATCCGAACAGTATAAGTAACAATAATGTTCAGGCAGTGTATGCTGACGCATCCGGTACCGTATGGGTCGGGACCCATGGCGGCGGGCTCAATAAATTCGATCGGGAAAAAGAGCACTTTACACATTACCGCCATGACCCGGAAAATCCCAACAGCATCAGTGACGATTTAATCGTATGTATCTACGAAGACAGAGCTGGAAGACTCTGGATTGGCACTGAAAACGGTGGATTAAATCTATTCGAGCGCGATACGGAGATGTTTACCCATTACATACATAATCCTTTCAAACCCAACAGCTTGAGTAGCAACCATATCAATGCACTTTACGAAGATAAAAGCGGTACATTCTGGGTCGGCACCAATGATCACGGCATTAATATTTTTAACCGTGAAAAAAACTATTTTATCAATTATACGAACAACCCGGATAATGAATTCAGCCTGAGCAATGACAGAATAAAGTCTATTTATGAAGATCGCAACGGCGGTATCTGGATTGGAACTTACTCGGGCGGCGTGAATATATACAACCGGGAACTGCAGAAATTTACTCATTATAAACACTCCGTTACTAATCCAAACAGCGTGAGCCACAACAGCATCAGACCGATTATTGAGGATCGTACCGGCACTATCTGGATAGGCACCGATGGCGGCGGGCTCAATAAATTCAACCGAAAGACAAAGACCTTTACTCATTTCAAACATAATCCCCATTACCGCCACAGTCTGAGTGATAACAGAGTTTTTGCCCTTTATGAGGACAGTGCCGGTGTGTTATGGGTCGGCACCCACGGCGGCGGGCTCAACAGATTTAACAGAAAAAACGGACAGTTTACCCATTATACTAATGAGCCTGATAATCCACAAAGTCTGAGTGACGATAAAATCAGGGATATATGCGGCGACGGGCGCGACACTTTATGGATAGGTACCAATGGCGGCGGCCTCAACAAGTTTAATAAAGCTACCGGTGTTTTTACCCGTTACCTCAATGAACCCGATGATTCAACCAGTTTAAGCAACAACAGAATCTTTTGCCTGTATATCGACCGCTTCAATGATCTCTGGATCGGCACCCTGGGCGGAGGGCTCAACAGGTTCAATCGGAGCAGTGGACAGTTTATCCGGTATCGAAGTGATTCGGCCGATGCATACAGTCTCGGTGCCGATTATATATTGTCAATTTATGAAGACAAAACCGGTGCATTCTGGATTGGGACATCACAAGGACTGCATGAATTTGACCGAAACCGGGGGATCTGTACCCGGTATACAAAAAAAGACGGCCTGCCGGATAATGTCATCTATGACATTCTTGATGACGATCACGGTAATCTCTGGCTCTCAACCAATAACGGCATTGCGAAGTTTAATCCTCAGACCGTCACCGTTAAAGCTTACGACATCAAGGACGGCCTCCAGAGTAATGAGTTTAATACCGGCACTGGGTGCAGAATCCGCAGCGGTGAAATCCTGTTCGGCGGTATCAACGGATTCAATATATTTCATCCGGACAGTATCAGAGAAAATAAAAACCTGCCCACAGTGGTTATCACCGACTTTCAGTTATTTAATGCATCCGTCCCTATCGGTACCATGCATGACGGCAGAGTGCTGCTGACCCGTGCGATATCCGCAACAAAGGAAATCACGCTTTCCTATACGGATAATGTTTTTTCATTCGAATTCGCAGCGCTGCACTATGTTTCTCCTGATAAAAATCAATATGCCTATCTGATGGAGGGGATTGAAACAACCTGGAACTATGTAAGCAGCAACAGACGGTATGTCACCTATGCTCATATACCTCCGGGAGACTATGTCTTCAGAGTCATGGCGTCAAACAATGACGGTGTGTGGAATACGGATGGAACGTCATTACACATTACAATAGTACCGCCGATCTGGCAGACCTGGTGGTTCTATCTTCTGTGGTTTATTATTATTGTTATTGCCGCAGTTTACGCATACCGCTACCAAGTCAGGCGCGTGAAACGGCAGCAGGAGGAGGAAGAGCGGCACCGGGTCTTTTCCGATGTAAGTCAGGTTCTTGAACGGGGTAAAGCGACGGTATACCGCAGACACATTGATGCCGACACCTATGATTATCTTGGCGAAGGAATCAAGGATATTACCGGTTATTCGCCGGAAGAATTCAGTCTTACTCTCTGGTATACTATTGTCACGAGTATTGAACTGCTCGGTGAATTAAAAGGCACCTCACTGGAAGAGGCATTTTCACTGTTGCGTGAAGGCAGGATTGATAATTTTGTTATGGATTTTCAGTTTGAAACCAAATTGGGAGAAATCCGATGGGCACGTGATTTGACAACAGGTATTCGTGACGAAGATGGCAACTGCTATGCGACGTTCGGGGTATTATTCGACATTACCGATCGTAAACAGGCAGAACTGGAGCTTGCACAGACCACTACTGAGCTCCGTCTGAAAAACGAGGATATGGAAACTGACCTGAACATGGCACGGGAAATTCAATCGGCACTCCTTTCACGATACCATCGATACTTCCCTCTTACCGAAAAATCCAAACAGAGGTGTCTTCAATTCGAACATTACTATAAACCGGCGACCTCACTGGCGGGTGATTTTTTTGATATTCTTCCCCTTTCCGATAATGAGGTTGGTATTTTAATATGTGATGTTATGGGACATGGTGCCCGGGCATCGTTGTTGACATTTTTCCTGCGGGGATTGATTGAAGAACTTACACCGATAGCCATGGACACCTCACTCTTTATGCAGCGAATGAATAACGGTCTCAACTCAATCATGGGACGGTTTTATACCGGTATCTTCGCAACCGCCTTTTATGGGGTCGTTGATACAGCCACAGGACAGTTTCGCTATACCAATGCCGGACATCCGGTACCGATACGAATCAATACAAATAAGAATACCGCGGAAATGCTAAAATGTAACGGGAACAAAGCAGAACCGGCAATCGGTATCCATGAAAAATATTCCTTTTCGGCGAATGCATGTACACTCGATAAGGGAGATATTATCTTCTTTTACACTGACGGTATTTATGAAACGGTTGACCAAAACGGAAGGCTCTACGGCAATAAAAAGTTGTTGTACTTTGTGCAGAAGATTATTCCCGTTAAACCGGTACAATTAATGCATAAGGTGATCTCGGAAATTCAGCAATTTTCCGATGATGAAGAATTCGAAGATGATGTGTGCCTTGTTACCATGCAGGTAAAAAAGAACTTTGCCGCTAAATAACATTAATCAGGATTTAACAGTGAATGTAAAAACATCACCGGCAACCGCCATTAACAAAGAACAATCCTGCATATACAAGGGGCTGGAAGTTATCCACTGCCCCCCGGATAACGAGCCTTTCGAAAATATACTATCCTATGCGAGACTCAACCTGTCCGCACCGCTCATCAGCCGGGTAGAAGAATACGTGCATAATATTCGGGAAAGTATGCGGCACAATCGTCCGCTCCATCTGAACTGCAATGACATTCTTCAAAAAATTACAGATCCTGAACATAGAAAAATTCTCGGTGCCCTGGTGCAGGACATACCGGTTATTCTTTTAAAGCAACGGTACGATATTCTGCGAAAAATGTATCAGTCCGATGAAAATGATATTGATTTTGATCAACTTCTGGAAAAGTACTGGCTGCGGCGGCAATGGCAGGTTGATCCTGAGCTTCCAAACTTTGTCGCACGGTTGATAATAGGAAAAATGTCACAATGGGATCTGATGTGTCTTTTACACGATAAAATCATGGAACTTTCGGCCTGCTTCACTCGGAACGGTAAAAAAAGTAAGCATCTGAAACGCCTTGGAAGGCTGGTTTCCTTTCTCAGATGGGCACCCTACAACTGGACAGAGGAGATCCTTCTTAAAATGCCCGAGCTCTGCCCGCTGGAGAAGGGTTCAAAAATACATTTACAGGTGTGGATCTCAGTCATGCGGGCCTTCTACTGTCGGGTCCATATCCAGAAAAAAACCATCACAGAACTCTTCACATTACTTATAGAACATTTCAACGGGAAAATACCCATGGATCTCCGGCAATACGTTAAAGCTGTTTTAATATCTGGAGGCCTTGAGGGGTGGTATTACCTTGAAAAACAAATACTGGAATCAAATGAGATCTTTTTCAATGAATTTTATCTTTTAACCATGGCCATTATTGACCGTGCCGCCACCGCACAATTCATCAGAGATTACAACGCTGCTATCAGAGCAAGGATCACCAGCAAGGAATATATGCACCTTCTTGCAACGATAGGTGAATGCACCGATGAAACAGTGGAAAACATTGAACAATTCTGGAACGACAGTAATGAATCGACCAAATTCACCATCCTTGATATGATTATCGAATTCAACTGGAAAGAATTCTGGCCATTCCTGGTGGCACAGGCGGCAAAACCATCCACACTGCAATTGAAAATACGTATTTATGATGCTATTGTGCATCTGGGTACTTTTGATGATGTTATCCAACTACTTCCCACACTGGATTCACAGCACCCCGTCGTATACTATCATCTAATTGAGCAGTGTCATCACCTTCTGCTTGAACACCCCATTATGTTAACGCGTCTGAAAGATATATCAGTGCTCAGCGTATTCGAAACCGCCCGACAACATCTTTACTCTCTCTATCGTCTTCTCTTTAACTATCACGATTTAATCAAAGATATGCTTAAGGCTTTGGAATATATAACAGAAGAAGGTATTGACACATTCTCACTGGTTGTGCAAAAGCAGGAACCGACAATAACCGATGAAACAAATAATGGTGACGTCCCCGCAATAAGCTCTGACGATTCCGTAGCCGGACTTCTTGAGTTGGTACAGAGAAACCACCAGTGGCATAGCGAAAAATACAATAAGATACAGCAGCTGGGAGACATTCTTGAATATCTGATTCATTCAAAACCGCAGAATAAAAACAGTATTTTCGGTTTCGGCCAAAAATGGCAGACAGGAATACAGTTATTGACTAAAAGCGAATTCTGTATCCGGTATGATACGTATACGACGGAGGATTTTTCATGTACCCTTAAAGATTACCAGGGCAAAATATTAAAGTCAATCAATCTTTTTCAGGAATACTTTCTTTTCAAAGAGTGGTTTATACGACGTGCACCTTTTGTTCTGCATGAATCCATTCCCGATATCATTCAGAAGATTCACCGGGGTGATGAGATATACTTTAATCCCTATGAGACAACGGATCCAATCTTTCAGGAATACCTTAAAAAGGCCTTTACAATTTTTTATGAATGTACAAAACACGGCGTCTATCTGACCGATTACCTTTTAAACTACCTGTTGAAAGCGCCGCAAAAAGAGATTCCTGTCCGCATCCTTCTGGAATTTACTCGCCGTCGTTCCTTAATAAGCCGCGGTGTCATAGAGTATGATCCGCAGGATATCTTTGACCGTCATCTGCAGTTTACCACCTTTGCGCATATATACCGTTACGGCAAGGAATCGATGACGCGGCCGCCTATTATTTATCTCTGGTTACGATATATTGAGGCAGCAACATGGTTGAACAATACCCACTGCGAAACTTCCTATCCGCAGTTGCCGCCTCATCCGGAAATGCAGACCGTTGTCGGTCCCTTTGTTCAGAAAATGTATGAGGAGCACATTGATGATGCGAACCGATTTCTTGAGTTGGTAAACAATATTTTTCAGCGATTCAAAGGCTCGCCGATACGAATCCGGGTCATTCCAAACATCACCTATGGACTGTTCTGTTTAACACCGGTGATGTCTCAGATTCATCGGAAAGGCATCCATATCTCCCTTGCCGGTATGTCTTCGCGATATTGTGATGACCTTAACATACATGAGTTTTCCGTCAGGCAGAATTCCATCTATCCGGTTAAACCATATCTGTTCAGCACGGCGAGTAATTATGGTACGCTCAATCACGATCGTATACTTATAGTCGTTGACGGTACCATGGAGCCAATTGACCGTCATGACCCGCATAAAATGCGGTTGCCCAAGGCGCACCGTGGCTATATAAACCACCTGGTCGCCGTAAATTATATCAGAAGCAAATACGGGTATGGCATGGATCATCCGGAGCGGGAAATCGCCGCGGCAATGCATCTGTCGGTACGGTATGTGCAGAACCTTATCGGCACCCCCAATTTCAAACATCTTATTAATAATTTACTTTTAAGTTTTGATCGTGATGAACTGAAAAATTTTCATCAGCGTGCACGAACCGGCCACACCTACTATACCTTTATGCACTGGAACCCGGATGGTCTCAGTGCATGGATCGGCTCACGGGGCGATCGTCTTCGTGAAATACCCTGTCTCAAGCTGCGCAACCTCAGGGCGCCGGCATTACTTTTTGTCAGTATGAACGGCATCAAAGGACGCAATAAGGTGCCCGCCTATTTCGACAACAATCCTGAGGTTGAAAAATCACGCATTATTCTGGGCCCTTCCGGCGCATGGCTTGATACGGGCTGGCCGCATAGCGGCGAAGGTATTGTCGTGGAATTCCCTGAGGGTGAGAATCAGTAATCCGCCGTACTTATTTACATACCAGAAACTGTATACTTTTCTGAACACGGCTACTCCGGAGTCTGCAAAAATAGATACCGGTACCCGCCTGTATTCCTCCTGCGGCGGTCCCATCCCAGACAACCGAAAAAGCTGACCCTGTAGTAACCCCGGGAAACAGACGGGTAATCACTCTACCTGAAATGTCAACTATTGACAGTTCAACATGCTCACCATGAGGTGCGACAACCGAAAACGAAACTGTACCTGAAGTAGCGCCGGCTCCCGAAAGTAAGAGATTATACTCACCACAGGAAAGCACAGAACCGTCACCGTTGTTAACAACAGGGACAATCCCTTCGATTGTATAGATATGCACCGGCTCCTCTTCGGTAAAGGTATCGGCGAAGGTATCCCCTGACGGTGTTATGGCACGGGACTCATCATACACAATAACATCTTTCCCGGTACTGCCTAAACCCGGCACACTGAAGGTGACAACCTGGGTATTGGTATCCGCCACATGAAGTACATTGACCGCAAAGACATACATAAGGCCGTTATACCCCTTTGTCATGATATCAACCCGCCCGTCGCCCGAAGAAATCGTGTGCGTTACCAGCGACAGATCCGGCCCGCTCAGGACGTTGGTCAGGGCGGTTATCTGACCGTTTGTACGGGTCAGTTCAGCCTTCTGCTCCGGCGTCACCTGGTAATTTTTATAGTACTGCGTACCTTTATCCTGACAATCATCAGGCCGCCAGGTGTGAGTAAAATATCCGATAGCTTTGGCCCCGTGAATAATCGCATACCAGACTTCACAGCGAATCTCATGGGGGAAGGGTCCCAGGTTGTCACGCTCGTCATAGTCACACCATCTGCTGCAGCACGTAATACACTCAATCCACTGATAGGTAGGGTGCTTCCCTTTTGAATATTTCATATATAGAGAATCCTGTGCATCGCCAACCCAGTACAGCCAGTCTTTCCTGCACCAGCCGTATATGGGATACTTATCAAAGCCGATAACATCCGTGGCCGCAGCATAACCGTAGTAATAAGAATCATCACCGTTCATCCACTCCGGGAGATTATCAAAAAAAGAGCCGGTTACCGTTAAAAAAGTAAGGTGATTTGTATCGTATGTTTTAACGGTATTGTACCCGGCAAGAATGGTGTCCGGCAATATCGCGTTGGACTGCAAATCGGGCTCATCACCGAAAATCCATCCCAGAAGCGCCGGATGGTTGATAATCGTATCACTGCTGTCGAAATGAACAATGCCCCAGACATCCTGCGCCCTGTATGCCTCGAGATACTCAAGCGCTTTTTCCGGTGTCTGCTCCCAGATACCTGCAAAGGTATTGATACCGATATTTTTATTCTTTTCAATATTCCCTGTTGTCTGCAGCCACTGCATTATCGGGAAAAAAGGCTTGCCGTCAACAAGGATATTGTTATGCTCATCATAAGTGACCACTGCCGGAAATCCAAATGTGATAATATACAGGGACAGCATAATGCCTGATACCAACCTGTTCATAAGAATCTCCCTTGAAAATGGCACGCATGAATTATTTCGCGTGTATTAAAGCTTCTGCATATTAATTAATATATTCCAGTTGGAGAGCTTTCGGTACAATTTTATTTTATTAATGCACGTGCAGGAAATACCACTATAAAAAGGAGAAAACAATGAGAACCGCTCTATCCCTGTTCATCAGTTTTTTAATTATTGCAGCAGGCTGCGCAGGCAGTAAAACCGGCAGTGCGATTGACCTGTCCAAATACGACGTCAACAACCAGCTCTCTACCACTGAAGCTGCTGGTGCAACCGCCACGGTCTATATTAAAACCGAGCCGCCCGGTGCTGACGTGTTCATGGACGGGAAATACGTTGGGAAAGCAAATGCGGATGTCGTGTATGTATATCCGGGGAAGCATGAAATAACCCTGATTAAGGACGACAGGTATTTTCAGGAAACATATGAATTTCAACAGGGCAGTAATCAGCCGATTGATGTCAAACTGGTTGAGAATATAAAGCCGGAATAGACATGGTCCGGATGGTGGCTGTTTGATATTGGACAAGAAAAATCCTGATGAAATGGTTTTGGCAAAACAAAAGGGGTAACAATATGAAAAAGCTGCTTTTCTGCATAGGTATCTGTTTAGGCTGTTTCACTATTAAGGCACAGGATGTAGACACCTCTGAAGACAATGCAGTACCTGAGGATTTAATAACCTTTACCTACACCGTTCTTCCGTCGGAAATGACCAGTTCATATTTTAAGGTATCGCACGATACGGTGACTTTCAGGCTGGTGTATGTGGATATAGAATGTTACAATTACAGTTACGAATTCAAACGCGACGGCAATTCATTAATCGTCCAGCGTGTCACACTCGAGATGGACGGTTGTAATGAAGAGAGTGACCAGATATATGCCTTTGAAGGAACCTTCACCAATGTACCGAAAGGTAAATCACTGTTTGAGCTTGAATCCGTCCATGGCGATGTAAAAAACAGTCTTTACCGGGAAGTACTCGAGGTAAAATAGCCGTTATGAGAAAAAAAGTATCTTCCACAACGGGAAACAGAGACAGCAAATCGAATATTGTCCTTATCGGTATGCCCGGCGCCGGTAAAAGTACTATTGGCGTGTTATTGGCCAAACAGACCTCCCGCGACTTTCTTGATACGGATGTCCTTATTCAGACGTATGAAAACAGGTCACTTCAGGATATTATCGACACAGAGGGATACCTCGTACTGCGGCAGATAGAGGAGCGTGTACTGCTCACTCTCGACTGCAGGAATCACGTTATTGCCACCGGCGGCAGCGCCGCCTACAGTGACCCCGCAATGACCCACCTTAAAGAGAACGGCATAACGTTATTTCTGGAGGTAGGTTTTGAAGAAATTCAGCGCCGGGTCACTAACTATGATACCCGCGGCATTGCGCGACGCCCCGATCAGAGCTTTAAAGACCTGTTTGATGAACGAATGGTACTGTACAGGAAATATGCTGATATTACTATTGACTGTGCAGATAAGAATCATGAGGAGATAATAACTGATATCTGCCGGGAGCTCTAAAACAAAAATTTGTATTTTAACCTACACCAAAATTAAATTTCTAAAGTGCGGTGATTATACCTGCCTGCCGGGATTTTTAGGCAGGTATAATAAAAAGCATTCCAAGGGGCGGGACTGTCTTGTCCTTCGAGGAGAGAGACCTTGCAGGCAACACCGTGATTTAAGTATAAAACCGGAAGGTTTTTAATTTCATCACTATTTGTATTCTCCGTGCCAGACTATACTGCTAGTGATTTGGTAGTAACAGTGAAGGAGGAAGAGACATGTCCGTCAATCGCCGGAAACATAACCGATATACTCTCCGTAACAAAGTAACCGTTACCATGGATGATGTTATTCTTAAGGGTACGGAGTGTGTCAATATCAGTTCCGGAGGCATGTGCCTTACCATCAATGATCGCATCGACCTGTGGAATACCGGTATGCTTATCATGGTACGTAAATATAAAAGAGAAGCA
The DNA here is from genome assembly GCA_964543525.1 of uncultured Fibrobacterota bacterium. Classification (GTDB taxonomy): domain Bacteria; phylum Fibrobacterota; class Chitinivibrionia; order Chitinivibrionales; family JANQEN01; genus CBDVBE01. The sequence continues at coordinate 15,879 of CAZIYW010000083.1, forward strand.
ATATATTTTAAGACAGACTTTTCAGTCACCTGGAATTCCCTGGCATTACCCGGTGAATCAGAGGTGTATATGGGTATTGCGTTCAAAGAACTCGATGCGGCAAATAAAAAGGCGCTCGATCGTATTTTATCGCTTCATTGTAATGTTGACAATTAGTGTCCCTATTATTCCCCCGGCAAAAACATCTGTTATTCTTTTCTGAAATAAATGATATTTATCATAATCGAAACGGCAACCGTCACAGGCAAACGGTATAACGCTTTAAACGCTGAATCTATAAACCTGTAGACCGCTGCGCGAAACGAATTGCCACCATCACGCCGGAGCAGTGTATGTTAAAAGATCTTATTCTGCGAAACAGAAGCTATCGCCGATTTCAGCAGGATGAAACAGTCCCGACCGAGGTACTGCACGAATTAATCGATCTCGCCCGTTGTTCTCCCTGTGCGGCCAATTTACAGGAATTGAAATATATTGTTTCAAACAATTCGGAGATGAATGAGCGGATATTCTCCTGTCTTGCCTGGGCAGGATATTTGCAGGACTGGCATGGACCTGACGAAGGAGAAAAACCTGCCGCCTATATTATTATCCTCGGTGATACCGCTATCAGTAAAAAATTTACCGTCAACCACGGTATTGCCTCTCAGAGTATCCTGCTTGGTGCTGTAGAGAAAGGACTAGGTGGATGCATATTCGGTTCGATTAACCGGGAGCTGCTGCGGGAAAAGCTATCTATTGCGCCACAGTTTGAGATATTGCTGGTACTGGCACTTGGCTATCCTGTTGAAGAAGTTATTCTCGAGGAAATGGCTGCAGAGGGCTCGGTTAAATACTGGCGTGATGAACAGCAGAGACACCATGTACCGAAAAGAAGGCTGAACGATATAATTCTCAAGACCTCTTAACCTATCCGGTTGGTGTTATACAATGAGCATCATTGATACAATCCATAATATTCCTCCGATCGGGATAACTCGTCGCCGGGATTCAGAGTATACCTGGTAAAACGGTCATAACGAACAACGGGAGAAACGTATGATTAAATATTGCATGGCGCTCTGTTTATTTTTAACTCTCATTTTCTGCAAAGAGGCAGTTAAACACCCGGCAGCCCTGCCGGAGGAGCAGGTCGGCGGTACTGAAGCGGGTATTCAAAACAGCGCTTCAGGTAAAGATACAGTCATCATCGAAAAAGACACTTCTGCGATCGATGTAAAGGATTGTGATGTGCCGCCGGAGATTTTACAAACAGCAAAACCGATATATTCGATGGAGATGATCGAGAATAAGGTCGAAGGTACGGTGAAACTGAAACTCCTGGTCGGCTCTGACGGTCTGGTGAAGGAATATATCATGCTAAATGATCTGGGGCACGGAACTAAAAAAGCAATCTACGCATCTCTGACAAAAATGAAATTTACTGCTGCACGTAAAAATAAAAAACGGATTTCGGTATGGATTGAAACAACAATGTATTTTAAATTACCGCATATTGAATTCTAACACCAATAAAGCTCTTACCAGTATACATTATAGCGGAAATGGAGGTATCGTTATGGAATGTAAAAAGGAAAAAAATATGGCAATGTGTAACTGCACCTACACTCCCTGTTCCCGCAAAGGTACCTGTTGTGATTGTCTGGTATACCACCGCAGAAGCAGGGAACTGCCGGCCTGTTTTTTCCCGAATGACGTGGAACGCACCTATGATCGCTCTTATGAAAACTTCGCACGTCTGGTCACCGCGAACAAAATTTAGAAAACTGATACAGAGTAGCATAAACCTGAATTGAGCGAGGGTTCATGAAAAAAAGTATACCGCTTCTCTTTATTTGTGCTCTTTTTCTCTCATGCAGCAAATCCACTCAACCTCCACCGGAGGCCCTGTTATCAGTACCCGTGCTAACCAAGGCTCTTGAGAAAAACGACAGGCACTTCGAGTTTATCTGGCTGACACGTGACAGCCTGGTAATGTATGCACAGGGGTGGCGTCCCGATTCAGCCCCCCGGGCGGTGGTGTGCGTTTTCCATGGACTTGGTGAGCATAGCGGTCGTTATGGCTGGATGGGAGAATTCCTCAGTGATTCCGGCTTTGTAGTTCTTGTCGGCGACATTCGCGGGCATGGGAGGTCACAGGGACAGCGGGGGCACTTTCCTGATTATAACCTCTGTATGGACGATATGACTCTTTTCATTAAGGAAATAAAAAAAGAGTTTAAAGCGATGCCGATTTTTCTGTATGGACAAAGTCTCGGCGGTAACTTTGTTATCAACTATGTACTGCGAAACAGCCTAAAGTTTACCGGCAGTATTGCTTCCGCTCCTCTTCTCCGTACCGGGTTCAAACCGCCCGCATGGAAAATATTCCTTGGTAAAATGATGTATTATATATGGCCCACCCTCTCGCTTTCCAACGGTGTTGATCCCAATAATCTCTGTCGTGATCCGTCAGTTGTGCAATCCCGTCTTGAGGATACACTCTGCCACACCAGGGTAACATCCCGGTTTATCGGTATCTTTGATGCCGGAGAATGGGCATTGCAGAATGCGTACCGCCTCGATACGCCCTTACTGATCATGCACGGTACTGCAGATCGTGTTACGTCGATATCCGCAAGCCGCCAATTTGCAGAAAAAGCCGGAGCATTATGCACCTTTAAAAAGTGGAGGAAATACTACCACACTCTTCATGAAGAACAGGATCGGGAAAAGGTTTTTCGTTATTGTATTTCCTGGATGCGGAAACAGTTGTCAGAATAACACTCGATTGAAGAAGGAACATGCCGTCCTACTATAACTTACTACACATATCCTCTTCTATTTTATGACGGGTGTGAATCAATTCCCTGAAACTTTTATAATCCGATGTTTTTTTCGTATCAAAGGGCGTAACGGAAACGATAATATTCAATTCAACTTTTTTAGTATCCAGGGTAAAGTCGGTATGCAAGAATTTCTTATCAAGCCGGGTTTTAACGGCATAGGCACCTTTCTCATCCGTCATGGGAAGAATTATTATTATTCGCTCCTTTTCCAGTCTGCCGAATGAGCCGACAAGATCAAGGTCCCTGAGGAATCCCTTTAAAATGCCGCATAGCGCCGGTATAACCTCTGCATTATCGGATTCCGAAACCGGCTGCCAGACACCATCAATAAATTTTGCGTTGATTGATACGGCAAGACAGGAGAAGGGGTTGTGATACCGCAGATTTTCCTTAATTTCACGCTGGAGAAAAAATTTGGTATTATTACTGCTGAGCACATTTTTCGGCAGGACCATTTCTTTCTTTTTCTGTTCAAGCCGTCTAACAATCTCATCAAAGACCTCACGAATCTGCTCCTGTTCAAATCCCCGTTCCCGGAGTGCATCCTCGATGGGTGTTTTAACCTTCTCAAGATCTGTTTTTTTGTCAACAACGTTATTCATGAGTTGCAGCAGGGTATTATTTGACAAATCACTTTCCCCGGCAATTGCCTGTACCATCCAGTCAGCTTTCAGCTTCTGCAATGTTTTGGGAAATTTATCTTTCAACTGTTTTTCAACATCACTCACTACCGTGTCGGCTATCCCCTGTGATTTAAGTTTATTAACCAGTCCCGATTCAATCTGACCGATGACCTGGTGTAATATTTTCACACCGTCCTGCCCCGCAGTTTCCTGTGATTCAAGAGCCATCTTACTGCTTACCGATTCAATATACTCGGTTAAAAGATTTGACAAACGGGCTTCATCAGTACCGGTTTCCTGTTTTATTTCCGAGGCAAGAACAATAATCTTTGCCGCCTCGCCGGGATTGGTATTTATTGCCTGTACAATATCCTCAACACTCAAGCCGAGTTTCTCAGCCCCCTCCTCGAGTACCTCCAACAGGTTATTACCTTCCAGTTCTTTATGCAGTTCTCTGGTCAGTTCCAGGAAATCGGCGAGTGACATACCTGCTGCAAGAAGACCGTTTTTCAGATTCGGCAGCATTCGCTTTAAATCCTTTACATCAGGCAAAATGCGGCGGATAATCTGTCCGAGCCTCTTTATGGAAACGCCTCCCTGTTTATATTCTTCACGAATGATTTTTATAATAGTCTGATAAGTCAACTGGTCAACTTCATTGATAACCAGGTCATCCTCCTTAATCAGATTACCCATCTCTTTCTGAACGGACAATCCCTGCTTCAGCTCGGAAGTAAGTTTAAATACCGATTCAATCAATTCATCCAAAGATAAACCGGCTTCATCCGCTTTTTCAATCTGTATTTTTTCGTTTATCGTCCGTAATTGATTGACAATATACCTGGCCCCTTCTTCCTTCTTCTCCGCCTCAGAGAGAATAGTATCAACCATACTGTCCGGATTAGCTATAAGGTCACGCATCGAGAACAATTTCCCAATCTCACGAAACGCCCTGTCCGTTGCAGCCGTATCCTCTTTTGCCTGTTTTTTCGTTGTATCAACGGGTCGTTCAGGTGCTATCTCCCGCGAGATATCCGTCTCTATTTCAAAAGTTGCAGGGGTGTCGGTATCGCCGACAAGCAGGTCTTTATTAACCACAGCCTCATCCTTTGTCACCTTTTGAAAGAAGACATAATTAAACCGAATCTTTGAGACCCGCATCTCCTCAAGGACACTGTTCATTGCGTCTGCATTCGGATAGGTGAGCGGATCCGAGAAAACGGTAATAAACGCTTTCACCTCCCTTGCCGTAGTCCCCTTTTCAAAAGAAATTGATTCAATACCGATCTTTCTGAAGGTTTTAATAAGCCGGGCAACATTCATCTTGGCATCGACACTCCACTTTTCAATATACAGCGAATCCCCGGTACGCAGAAGGGTGACTATGGGGGTGACGGTAAAAATATCGGGAAGCAGTTCGGCAAAATCTTCAGCACCCTTCATCGTTGACGGATGGTTGCCACCATAAAAGGTGGCATTATTGAATATGACATTTAATGACTGTGCTACCAGATTTGCATGTTTCTGTGTAAATACCTTTTTTGATTGCGTCTCACTGTTTTCCATATCCCACATTCCTTATTATTATTAACGGGAAAGACGGCGCTGTCGATACTTAATCAAATCATCCCGAAACATATAACAGTCTTTATATCGTTTCTCACAATCGGTAGCAACCGCTTTCAGAATTATTTTTTCCATCTCACCGTCTATTAACGGAGAGGCTTCTGAAGGCAGCATGGTAAAAAAGGTATCCGGCTCACGTATTTTCCGTAATAATATCTGTGCGACTTTCTCTCTTCGTCTAGGCACTGTCCCGACAAGCATTTTTAACAACATAATCCCTACTGAATATATATCAGTCCGGTTATCGGTTGCATCAGCCGAAGCCTGTTCCGGGGAAATGTATACAGGACTGCCGATAATAACATCAATGGGTGAACTACCCGCTATCTGTTGTGTTTTTGCAATGCCGAAATCGGCGATTAACGGCCTTTTCGTCCGCTCCTCAATCAGTATATTAGCCGGCTTGACATCCTGATGAATCACCCCCTCATCATGTGCATACCCGAGACCATCAAGTACCTGAACAACAATATCAATCGTCTGATCCAACGGAAGTATCTTCTTTGACTGTACCGGATGCAGGAGTCGCTTTTTAATAATATTATTGAGGTCACTCCCGTTTATAAGCTGCATTATCTGAAAATAGAACTCTTTTTCTTCGCCCATTTCAAAAATGGGTATTATATTCGGATGACTTAAAACAGCCAGAATTTCAGCTTCATCCTGAAAACGCCGTCGATCTTCTTCAGTGGTAGTACTCGCTTTCGGCAATATTTTTACCGCAACCTGCCTTCGCAGGGACTTCTGGAAACCAATAAATACCACTCCTCTGTTTCCTCTACCTAACTCCTTGATAATAGTGACATTACCAAGCTCCCGTCCAATAAAAGACGCACAATCAAACGAGATTTTGTCAAGTATTGTACTCATATGCTTAATCTGAAAACACTGTTCCCATATTATTGATTATAATTAACTATAATAGTTTTATTATACAACTATGGTGCTTTTTTAAGAAAGAAATAATTTCTAAAGTAATAAAATATTTTCTGTAACGACTCTCCCATATACTGTAAAACTGTTATTTGCAAAAAGCGACAAAATTAATAACAAATTAATAATAATCATCAATTTTTTATTCTTAATTATATTATATTTAAGGATAGGAAAGAGGGACCGGAGTAAATCTGATATCATTACCGCGTGATTACCTACTACCTCCTGAAAATCGAGCGCTATTTTTATGAAAATCATACAGATTCTGGAGCAAAGTATTGAGTAATTTACTGGGTGAATATATCTTTATAAGACCTTTTTAATCAAAAAATTAAACCGATTCTATGTAAACTATATATACGAAAATAAATTATTTATTCAATCCACTTTACCATACGAGGAGGAGTCACATGACACTCAGAGATGTTTTCCAACCGAGGAAAAATATCAATTATCCGATTGTTTTGTGTATTATTCTCAGCGTGGCATCATTTGTGTTTTCACAGAATTCATATGTTGACACGTGCCGCGGCGCTGAATTCAAGTCGGAAAACAT
>CAZIYW010000084.1:0-22133 GCA_964543525.1 uncultured Fibrobacterota bacterium
TATAATGATCGATGTGGTCAGTGAGGTGGCGTCGCAGGTATTTATACCCTTTTCATTGGGCGGACGCCTTCGCACCGTGGAGGATTGCAGCAGGGTGCTCCCATAACGGGTCGAGTAGACCGAGGGATTCTCACCCTCAGTCTCTCACAGAACCGTGCTTGAACCTCTCGATTCACACGGCTCTTACTGTTCAGTCGTTTGGTTCAAACGACTTTGCTTCTGTCATGTATTTCTCCCATATGAAATGGTTGATACAATACATTGGCTGAACAGTTCGACTCCTTCGCTCCACCGCCATTACAGAGGCTTCATCACTACTACGAGTCGATCCGCTCCTGCATGATGCATTGGCACTCACAAACTAACGCAGCGCTGCTGTGCTTGTTCGGCTCCTTTAGCATCATCATACAGATTCCCACGTTCCTTACATAAGCCTAAGCTGAGATCATGCCGCCTCTACGCCGGATGCCGCCTGACCGGTAAACACGTTTCTGTCAGACTTGTCCCGGAAATCTCGTCCACTCTCCGGTTTTGACATCTTCTGGTTGATTTCGACGCTTGTTCAGCGGTTCACTTGCGTTCATCTTCTCTGCCCGCACCTTGCCTTGACGCTCACCGCCATTCCTTTTGAACACAGCAGATCAAGGCGGTTTAGTACCAGCTCGTGCAAGCCGATACCGGCAGGCCACTACTGCCATCATTTGTAAAGCCTCGCGGCGCACGGACGGAGACAATTAATCAACCTAACTGGTGCAGGTTCGACACTTCGATAAACTCAGTGCATCGCATTACGGCAAGCTCAATGCAGCGTAAAGGAGAAGTCGTAATAAGGTTCGGCTTCAGTAACAGGCGCAACTGCCTCACTGGGTGGAGTGTAGGACGGGGTGCCGGATCTTTACTTCGACAAGACTCAGTAACCATCCAGATTTTGCAATGTATCAGAATTTTTAGAATTACAACATATTCCTTAATAAGTGAGTTAAATGAATTGTAGCTACCCGTTGCCTCCGCAGTTTATTATATAGAACAGATTTAGTAAAGTGTTGACAAATTGTTCTTACGTATGTATACTTATGTAAGAAAGGGGGTTGTATGGATAGAATTTTATCGGCAAGAATTGATGACAGTATTTATCGCAAAATCAATGAGTTAGCTAAAAAGATGCACACATCAAAAAAATCTGTAATTGAAAGTGCTATACTGCTTTTAGTTAAACAATTTGACCAAAAAAGCAAAACAGATGTTTTTTTTGATACATGCGGTATATGGGAGCGAACAGAAGACGTACAGGATACTGTATCAGAAATTAAAACAGCTTTTAGAAATTCAATGGAAAGGTATAAGCGTTGAGAGCATATATAGATTCTGATGTAATAATTTGGCACCTCCGTGGTGAAAAAAAAGCTTCTAAATTTTTAAGAAATTTATCAAAATCGAAAGAATATGAACTATGGATTGGGGCAATTCAGAGAGCAGAAATAGTTTTCTTTATGCGCCCTAATGAGACAGAACAAACCGAATTACTACTTTCTCAATTTCAAACTGCAATTATTGATCAAAAAATTGTAGATACAGCAGGTTTTTTATTTCGCAAATGGAATCCGAGTCATGGGATTGATATTAACGATGCCATTCTGGCAGCGACCGCCTTAGAAACAGGGGGACACATTTATACTCTCAATAAAAAACATTATCCCATACCCGAAATAATAGTGAAAAAAGCCTGGTAAAACATAGTAACGGACACAGTGATACTGTATCAACTACTTAATCCCGATATATTTAGAAACACTTTCATAGTTACCGTTTATATTGAAAATTCTTAATACTGCAAGGTAAGTACCATTACTTACAAGTCTATTGTTTTTATTTCTTTTGTACCATTTGGCAAACAGCACAGGTGAATGTGACTTAATAATGGTATTAAAATATTTGTGTTTAGTAAATACTTCGTTTCCCATTGAATCATAAATAGTAAGTATTACATTACCTCTACAAGATGGATTATAAAACACATTGACGGCATCGTCATAATGTGTAGATGGATTGGGTGAAATTAGAAATTTAGTTTTTATACGATCTTTTATTATATTTGAGTCAATAATTGCGGTACTGTTAAATTCAACGGCCCCGACATCAATTTTTCCATCATATATACGTGGATTGCCATTTAAATCTAACTTCGGTAACGGCAAACCAGATATATCAGGACACCCTGCGTTTATACATGGAGAACCCTCCTTCAATCCACCAGCGCTGTCAAGCATGGGATCTTCACTTTGATTTCCGATACCGGGATATCCTCCTTCAACACTACAAAACATGACTGTATCTGTAATATTACTATTTTCAATTTGATCAGGAAAATTATTCCATAGTATACAATTAAGTATTTTTGATTTTTCGCAACAGCTAATACCACCGCCATTACCACCAATGGTCCCATAATCAGCAACGTTATTAATAATGGTATTATTCAGTATCAATGCATTGCTTATATGTAAACATATTCCACCACCAGAAGCATAACCTTCCGGACCTGCACCACCGGCTTTATTCCCATTAATCATATTGCCGATAATTCGTGGAGATGAGTTTTTGCAATAAATTCCTCCACCAAAACCGTAGCCGCCACCGGGGAAAAGATCAGGAGCAGCTACAACACTATTGTTTGAAATAGTATTATTTGGAATTAAAGGGTTTGAACTGTCAATACAACTAATGCCCCCTCCTGAAATGGTAACGTAAAGTTTATTTTTGGCATAAGCGTAGCCACTGTTGTTGGTTATAATATTATTGCATATAAGTGGCGATCCATTTACACAAACTATACCGGCATTTTGCCCTCTATAATTATTTTTTGCGGTATAGTTTGCAATATTGTTTGAAATAGTACTATGTGAAATTCTTAATCGGGAAACAGAGTTAAAACAAACACCGAAACCATTTCCGTACTCAATTTTGGAATATGAAATAATCGACGAATCAGAAGATAATGTTGAATCATTAAATAGTATTCCTCCCCATCGACTATCCAATTTAGTAAATATAATTGAGTCATTTTTTTCTCCCAAAGCTAGTAATCTTCCATTCACGATTAAACGGCTGGATGAGTCTACAAATTTTACTGTAACGCCATGTTCAATAATTAATAATGAATCTTTCGGTACAGTTGCATTACCACGTATGACATATACCGGATATTCATTTAACCATTTTCCGTAAACATTCTGAGATTCAAAATAGGGAAAAAATGTATGGTGTTTAAAAATTATTTTCTCTTTTTTACCATTGTAGTATATATTAGCATCTTCATTAAAAACGCCGGTATCCTCACTTGGAAATACTATTTTTAAAGAATCGATCATATTAAAATCTAAATATTCCTTTTGAGAATCCTGGTTTATTACGGAATATTTATCACTGTTGAAAGTAATGCCGTCTATTTTAAGGCTGTCCGCGCCTCCATTCCTTAAAATAAATGTCAGGGTGTCTTCTCTGTTTTTGCCTGATACATACGGAAATGATTCTGTGGGGGTTATGTATAATATTGGGCATGGATGATCACCCTGAAATTCATAGGCCCCAATATCAATAATGTCATATACTCCATCATAAATTCTGGAATTACCTGCAATGTCAGTTTCCAGGAGAGCAGAGCCAATGTCATTTGTTCCTCATTAATACATGGTGAATAATTTTTTAAAGACCAGTCAGCATTAACAGTATCACTAAATTCAGGATAATTATCACTATTATTACTCCCTGAAAAAGTCCATCCATTCTGTATAAAACAATGATAAAGATTGGTTCCACCAGTATAAAAATATTTTACCTGTATTCCGGAATTTCCCCATATGATAGTATTAAAAACATATGGCTCCGTCGGCATTTGCTGGACGTCCTCATATCCAGTAATACCTCCATCTTCATTATTTATTACTGTGCAGTTATAAATATCAAAACCGCAACTCATTGAATAAACACCAAACAGAGCATTGTTTGTTATCAGGCAATTTATTAGAACAAATTTTCCCACAGATCCTCTTATGCCACCATTATTATTTTTTACTTCGCAATTTCTAATATGAAAACCATAACTATCTCCAGAAATACCAACACCGCCATTACCACGTATCGTACAATTATCAACATGGAACTTATCTCCCTTAATACCCTCATTTAAATTATTTTCGACAAGACAATTTAACACATGAAATTCTCTTCCTGAAATACCACAAATATTATTCTGTATAGTATTGTTAAAAAAGTTTAACTTATCATACTTGTAGATGTAAACAGCTGAAATACCATTACATTTTTCTATCCTGCAAAAAGATACAATTGAAGAATCTGGACTAACACCCCCAGAGAACTCTATACCATTCCATTGTATATCACTTCTTGAAGATGTAAACAGTATTGAATCCTGAAATGTTCCTGAAGCAAATAAGGAGCCGTGTATTGTTATTTTTTTATTTTGTTCGATAAGAATTATTACACCAGGGTTTATAGTAAGCTTTACACCACCATTTACAACGAGATTATCGGTTACAATTACCGTGTCAACATTCCATTCACTATTGGAACTTATCTCCCCTGAGACTTCAAATGAGGTAGAATAAATAAAAAAACATAATACCAGTAATAAAATATTCGTTAGATAAAAAGTTTTTTTAATAACATATATTACCTGAAAGCGTCAAATGAAAGAGCTGATAATTGTCTTCATTAATAATATACTCCAATAATATACTCCTCTATCTGAAAGAATAAATCTATTATGTTGTCAAAAAACAAAGAATTCGTTTTCTCAAGGAAAACACTATCGATGTATAGTAACTGGGGATGTAAAAACCCATTCACGATTGAAGATTAGGTATAAAAATGCCCTCACCCGTTTTCTATGAGAAAACAGAAATTCAATTTTCGCGTCATCAGGCGGTAGAATCTAAAAAACAATTACTCTATATTAATAACTATACATGCGACTTGAAATTTCTTCGCTCTGAAATTTTTGTATTGAAGATATACAGGTACGAGAGAACTAAGATTTTCAAACAGGAGAAAAAAATGTATTCATACTCATTAATTTACCACGCTCTCAGTGTACTATATATATCAGCAATTTCAATATTTCCTGCTGTATTGAATGTGTCAGGTACAATAACCTCAGATACTACCTGGGATGTAGATACGGTTATTGTTACAGATACGGTAACGTTAACACAGAACAGTTCTCTTACCATTAAATCCGGCACGAATGTTCTTTTTCAGAAGCAGACAAAATTGCAGATCAATGGTTCCCTGTATGCCTTAGGCGCTGTTGACGATTCAATCATTTTTACAGCACATGACCCGAATGCTCCCTGGTGTGGAATTGTATTCGGGAAAAATAGTGCAAATGATTCATCTATTGTACAGTTTTGCATAATTGAGCAATGCGGAAAAGGGTATGCGGTTGAGATTGATGGATATAACACACTGGATATACACAATTGCACCATTCAAATCAACAATAATGGTGTTGGTTTCAAAACAGCAACAACGATAAAAAAATGTTCAATTAAAAACAACTCCGGTATCGGTATTGAAATCTGTAGCGGGTGCTCTTTTTACCATTGTGTTATAGAGAACAATGCTCTCGGTGGATTGCTTGCAGATAGATGTGGGAATGTTATTGTTGAAAATTGTCTTATAACCGGGAATGGAGAATACGGAGTAAGAGGAGAAAAGCCTGGAATTATAATAAATAATTGCACTATTGCAGATAATAAGGGTGATGGAGTATTCCTGACAAACGAGCCAATGCCGGAAGATCAAAGGGTTCTAAATTCGATTATATGGAATAATTCCATATATAATAATGGATACCTTTGGATTTCTCATTGTTGTGTAAAGGGATTTTTAAATGGAGGTAATATAGAGAATATAATAAATAAAAATCCCTGTTTCTCCAATACACACCCGCACCCATATTCAATTCTCAATACTTCACCATGTATTAATATGGGTGAAAATAGCATAGATCTCTCTGAAAAGGATCTTACAGGGAATCCAAGGATATATGATGGGAAATACGATATAGTTGATATCGGTGCGTATGAATTTCAGGGTGAGCCGGTTTCACCAATACTGGACATTTTGCCGGAAAACGCTCTAAACAATGTCACCGGGGAAAACAGGGAAGACACTCTTTCTTTTGTTCTAAAAAATGTTGGATCAGATAGTCTTAAAATTGACAGCATTAAATTTACCAGTGATAACTATTCAGTTCTGGATTCATCAGTTTTACATACCTATTTAAATTTTAAAGAAAGTGCAACACTGAGAATTGTATTCTCAAGTACGGAAACCGGTTCATTTATTGATACTGGTTTTATCTATTACAACAATGAAGTAAGTAATATCGGGACCGGTTTCGATGTTTTTCAGACATGCTATAAAAATCAAAGCGTCTCAGGAACCTGGAAAAAATCTGATGCAACCTATGCATTAGTTGGATGCATAACGGTTCCTGTAGATTCGACCTTGATAATAGAACCCGGGGTTATTGTAAAATCAGAAAATGGAAAGCTGGTTGTAAATGGTCGATTAGTTGCAAAAGGATCGGTAAATGATACTATTGTTTTTTCAAAAATTCATAATCATTGGGATGGTATACTGCTAAATGGTGAAGGTTCGCTACAGGATTCTTCAATTATCTCTTTTTGCAAAGTTGAATACTCCGGTGGCATTAAGTTGAATAATATTTCAAGACTGAGAATTTCAAACTGCAATATCTCCAATAACAGAAGCACATATACAGTTAATCATGGTACATGTGGTATTTATTGTGATAGTTCCAGTCCTCTTATCTGTAATAATTCCATAATGTATAACGGAGGTGTAGCTCACAGTAACATGTCGGGTGATTCTTACATTACTGGTGGGGGAATTATCTGCGATAATATTTCAAATGCCCTGATAATGAACAATTTAATTTCTAATAATACGGTATATGCAGAGGGTTGTTTCCCAGGAGGCGGTAAAAGTTACGGCGGCGGAATCTATTGCATAAATTCCAATCCTATCATTTTTGGTAATGTGATAAAAAACAATGGATGTTCCGGTGAAGGGCCTTTAGGGGATGCGGTAGGAGGAGGTGTATACCTTGTTAGTAGCCGGGCACTGCTGTTGAATAATACTATCGTTAATAACTATACCGAGAATAATGGTTTTTATAATAGTGGGGGTGTGAGAGCTCAATCTACTACTCAACCTATTATTATTAATTGTATTATCTGGAATAATTCCGTAAAACAAATTCACTATTATAATCCAATTGATAAAGACACTATTCTGGACTCTGTTCAGTACTGCAGCATACAGGAGGGATATCTAGGAACCGGGAACCAAAGTGATCCGCCACTGTTTAACGATACTTCAAATGGTGACTGGACGCTTAGTAAATATTCACCATGCATCAACAGCGGCACACCGGATACTTCCGGCTTATGTATCCCCAAATATGATCTGGCAGGTAATCCGCGATTGGCCGGAAACAGAATTGATATTGGCGCTTATGAGTCTTCATTTACACCAATTATTCACACTGATTTGATTGGAGAAAAAGTTAATCCAGCCTTTCGCATCGAACCGTGCATTGCAAGCTATAACGATAAAACTATAAAATTTTTTATCCAAACAAACTCAGTGGTTGGTGTATCACTTAAAATTTATGATGCGTTGGGAAATATGATTTTTGCCAGTGAAAATAAAATTGATTCAAACATCAGGGAAAAATTATTTGTAGAATGGGACAAAAAAAATAAAAACAGTAAAACTGTCGGCTCCGGAACTTATTTAGTCGTTTTTGTTACTATAGATAAAGACGGGAATCGGAAGGTTTGTAATAAAATGATTGGGATTAAACATCCTGCCGACTAAAAAAACAGCTCTTTATACATTCATCATTATCCTGTGCGGGGTTCAGATCAACCTCTCCTCTTCTTCAATTCCTTCCGCAGTTCATCTGTAGTATAAGTATCTCCGTTTTCTGCATCTTTAGGTCCCTCATGAACAGGATTGTATATCTGTATCTGTGGACGAAGACAATAAATCAACCTAACTGTACCTGGTAAGTATAAAGATGTTTTATATGGCATAGCACGCGAAGTACATATACCTGTACCTTTGATACTCAAACATATAACGGCTCGTGGTATTGAGAGGAGGAATCTGTTTGTAGGTGTGTGTGGGCACTTGCCGGCCGAGGGGAATTTATATAGTGATAAAGAGAGGTATTGAAGTGCAAATAGATTTGTTGTCTCCGTCCCCAGCTATTTTTGTGTTGCGCATGCAGCTCCTGAAAAACAAATTGCTCGGCAAATTTTCCTCGAAAATATAACTGCTTTGTTATCGAATTCATTTCGAACGGCTCAGTCACCCTGCTATTTGCCAAACCGATATCAAAGAAATACTGTTTGGGCGCCTTGGAAAGGTTATGAAAGATTGGTGGCTCCACCACAGAGTAAAGAGTTTTCGAGTATCAGAATCTTCAAGATTGAGGTAAATACATTGAGAAAACTGAAAACCAGACTCTTTCAGCAGAGTTGTTTTTCCTGTCTGGCGCGCACCCCGTAAAATCAGGGGCAAGCTGTTTTTTTTATTCTTCCAGTTTTCAAACTCTTGCAGTAAATTTCCTGATAACATAATAAACCCGCCAAAGTTAATATGCCAGTATATTTTTCAACATAAAAAGTTGATGCAACAATAATTATAATAAAATCAATACATTATGTATAATATTAGGATTATGAATTCGAAGACGATGACGAGAAGGAGGATGAGTACGATTAATAATCTCTCTCACCACGTCACATAAACCGCCTCTTCCCTGATTACTCTCCCACTTTCATTTCGCACAGGTATAAGGCCAAAATAGCGTTTCTGCTTCGACCACTTTTTCAATCCGGCATGTTTATTATACTCGAACCGGGGGTCATCCCAGGCAACACTATACTCCATATCTTTCCCGGAATTTGTCCAGAAACGGTCAAAGAGCTCATTAAACCGGCTATTCAGTTTTCTGGATCCGCAAACTGCGATATTTGATTCCATATTGATATTGGCCATGTTCTTCCGGGTCCAGTTGCATGAGCCGGTGATTATTTCATATTTGCCGGTTTGGGAATTTGTGATACTCATAATTTTTGCGTGGTTCTGCTCACCATGGGTTGAGTACCACCGTATCTCTATATGCAGAGGTGGTTTCGATTTTTTTACCTGTTTCAGAAGGTACCACGCGACCTGACGGTTGGGTGTGCCGTCCTTGATGTTATTGAATGCATCCTTGTTGGGATCGAGCAGTAAACGAACAGGTTTTTTCACTCTTCCTGCAGCATTGAGAATAGCGTTTATCACCGGAAAATTCGAGAGGTAGAACATTTGTATGCGTATTTCATCATCGCCTGAAGCACGGTCAAGCATATCGATAACCTGCTGGCGTATACGGTTTTCAGTTATAAATGACACCACTATTGAATCATTAATCGTCGAATCATATTTCACCGGCAGGTTCGGCAATCGTGAATCAAGATATGATTGTTTATAGGCATCATCAGACCGGCTCCACAGGGTAAAATCACCGCCGAGCGATATACTTTGACGGATATCCTCACGGATAACGCCATATACATACCGGGCTACATCACCTTTTGCGGAAATTGCGAAATTTGTCGAAGGAAGGCTCGCGTTATGGGGATTCGCCGATGAAACCAGCGTTTCATAGGTGCTGTCACAATCCGTCACCAGCAGCTTGCGGTGGTTCGCCTTGAGCAGCGCGGCATTAACCGCTGTTTTAAAAGTAATATCGGCATTATCCAGCTTCATTCTTACAAAGGGAATCTTGATATTACCGATATCCGACGCCAGGGTACCGAGGATTTTCCGCGAGAAGAAATTATCGGCCCGCTCCATCTCGTGAAGAGTTTCAAAAATTTTTGTCTTATCTGCGGCTTTGAGCGTAAGAAGGTCGGAATAGAAAACATCAATGCCGTTTTCTACAAACCGCTGTACAGACTCGGAAATACGATCCGCATACGCCTTATTCAGCGGATCAAGCATCACCGCAATGGTTATTGTTGTATCTGCCTGCTTTTTTGCAATAAGCAAATCGGTGAACTGCGCAACCAGGTCAAAGGGCGGTTCAGTACCGCTGTACATACAGTCAAAAAGAAATACCGAGGCAACGATATACCGTTGTGCCCGGTTGATCATAGCAATGGCTTTTTTATAGATAGCAAGGTGTGAAACACGCTCCTGCTTTGCCGTGTTCCACCCGGAATAGGATACATGGAGATCAATATCATTCTCAGTCACCGGGAACCGTGGCGAGCGTGTTGCCAGCCTCTGCGGTACTGAATCCGGCGGGGAGAGTATCAGCGAGTCATCAACCGGAACGCTCTCGTCAATAACCGGACCCCATACCACAAAAAGCAGGGCAACAACGGCGCCAGTGGCAATAAGACCTGTCTTTATCTTTTTTGAAAGTGCATTCATTGGTACCATCACTTTTTTCTGATAAAAGAGAACATCTGTGCTAAAAATCGTCCCACCCGTTTTATTTCATTGGGGATGTTTCTGGTCATGTTGTAAAAAAGGCGATCGCCGGTTTTACCGAGTATCTGCGGACGCATGGTAATGAATGGCTTCTTGCCCAAACGACTGTACTTGGCAAAATGCTCGCAGTTGTTGAAAAAGAGATTGTACTTCTTCTCACCGATACATTCCCGTGCACGGGCAAGAATCTCCTCAACCGTTGACTCGGTGGGAATGTCAATAACTTCATGCACGCCGCCTTTGCAGAACTCTTCAACCGTAACTTCACTGACACAGGCGTTTCTTTTATCGTACGGGTCGCCGTTGTAATGGATTACCCTGCCGTCACCACTGTCAATGCCGTAATGGTAGAAGCCGATTCTGCCGACACGAATTACGTCACCTTTCGCCATATATAAAAAATAACCCCATCCATGGTCCTCCCCCTAATTATAAGGGTAGGAAATTTATTTTCTCCCCTGTTATTGGAGGAGATGTCCCGCTATTTTATTAGACAGCGGGAGGAGTGATTAGGATTATGATTAAGACTATATGAAAAACAGGTTATCTATTTGCCAAACAATACTTTTTTAAACCGAGGTCCGTTTGGATTGTTTTCTCTGGCAATAAGTGCGACAGGACTATGCCAGTATTCAAGAGTGTTTGCATAGCCGTTAAAATGAGCGGTATGTGAAGGACCTTTCGCCACACCCATGTGTAAATGGGCTTTATAGCCGCCGTTCTCACAGGTTTCCTGCGGCCCGATCTCACCTATTTTATCCCCCGCTTTTACCTGTTGCCCTATCTCCAAATCAACATAATGAGAGAGATGCGCGTAGAATGTGGTAATAACTCCGGCAACCGGCACATTGGACTGTATTGCCACAAGATATACCCATGACAAATCATACAATATTTTTGTGACTATCCCTTCTGCAATGGCATGAACAGGCAAACCTTCCATAAAGTAGCCTGAATCCTCGCCTACATGATAAACATCTCTTTCGCCGTCAGGTTTTAATCCAAAAGTAATCCAGTTATACATCGTATCGGGATTGACCTTGTACTGCTGATGGGGATATAGCACAGAAGAGCCTTTTTCCGATTGAATAACAGCTACATCCGGAGTTGTATCTCTGAATAATTCCGGAATACTGCTGAGGCCGGGATTAAACAGAAAGGTTGTTTTTACTAAACCTCTTACTAAATTTTGTAAAAGACCACAAATTAATTCCAGCACTCTATCATTACAACACTCCATATCCGCATTATACTTTTTATGGATTTATATTATAACCGCTTGTATTTTAATATAATATCACGTTTTTTCGAAATTACAAACTGCTGTTTTTGCTGTTATCCCGTATTGTTCCTCCAATTGCCCCCAAACGCCTTTTAATATCATCGGCATCTGCGTCAAATCCTCCGGTGAAAAGGTAGTATCACTACTGCCGCGGCCCTCCATAAGTGAGAGGTTTTCTTCCTGATCAATATGTCGCATAAAGAGGAAAAAAACAACAAGTATAATCAGACTCGCAAAACCGTAAACAAAAAAAAATGATTTTGTAGACATCTCTTTTCACGTGATGAAAAAGTTACCGATCGATTACAGAGGTACTCACTGTTACGAATACATCGGACTGTACAGCATCTCATTAATAAAATACCTATATAATATTCTCGCAATGTGGAAAAAATCATCTTTTTATTCGGTGGATAAAAAGTGATTCCCACCCGATTTTATTTAATCGCTAAAACAAATCGGCTTTTTTCTTAAAAATGGTGCCGGAAAATAAAAGATTTAATCGCTTAACTAATGCAAAAAAACTTTTCTAACATCATAAATATCAATAAGATATAAATTTCACATTTTTTCCTTACTATTCCACCCTTAATGTCAAGATTGTTTTTTTTAAAATTTTCTGGTATAATATACCCATGTCGTCAAAAAATTCTACCCAATTACAAACTATGAACAGACGTTCATTTCTTAAATCGGCTGCAGTGCAGATTGGAAGTTTCGGCGCTATACTCTCGGGTTGCGGCAATCCATTAAAGGTGGATAATTCAAAAGCTCCTGAGAACTGCACATTCGGAGTAATCACTGATGCACAGTATTGCTACACTCCTGATAAAAGCGGCAATAGATATTTTCGTGACACATTGCATAAAATGAATGAATGTGTAAAGGTTCTTAATTCAATGGATCTTGATTTTGTGATACATCTTGGTGATTTTATCGATCGTTACAACAGTAAGAGTGAAGCCGAAGAAAGCCTTACCTGCTTTCAGGAACTCAATGAGGGTATGCGGGTTGACCCGGCAAATTCCGGTCAGCGGCTGCTTGGCTTTTCTTCTATTAAAACACACAAATACCATGTTCTGGGTAATCACGACTATTGGGCTTACAGAGATCATTACAGCATAGATCAACTATATCATGATTATGGATTAGATAACAAGGGTTATTATACATTTTCCCCGCGGAATAATAGTATCTTTAAATTCATTGTTCTCGACAGCTATCAGAATGGCAGCTATATTAGCCGGGAACAGCGTCGCTGGCTTTATGATGAGCTTGCTTCAGCAGAGGATGAAAATAAACTGGTCATACTATTCTCTCATATCGGCATCTATCCGGACCACCAACATAACTGGATTAAAAACGAGCAAGGTATATTTGACATTTTCGATAAATTCTCTTGTATAGCAGCATATATGAACGGGCATAACCATAGTGGTAACTATGGCATGCGAAAGGGCGTTCATTATATAAATTTTAAAGGTATGGTGGAATCCCCCTATTACACCACCTCAAACAGCTCAACCGCATTTTCTGTTGTATCCCTCTCAGAAGATAAGGCTACCATTAACGGTTTTGGAAGAGACAGTCATGGCTATGGAGATATTTTCGCAGACGGTACATACCAATTCAGTAAAACACAGTCCCGTAGTTTTTTTATGTAACTTATCAGCGGTATAGGCAATTACGATTTGCTAAAAAATATTCTCGCAAAAGCTATGGTCACTTGATTTGAAATTAGTTCAGCAACTGGTGAGCAGGCTCCTTGTGCTGGGTGACGAGAACTCTTAAAAAATGTGCTTTTAATATTACTTCAAAAATGATGCATTAGAACGCACAATATCAAAAAGACACCACACGTGCAACATAAACAGAACCGGGGAGTGTCGGAATACAGCAGGGTATATAGAGCACCTGTAACAGACGCATCATCCCAGATTAACCGGCAGTTTGGCATTTCGCATGGCTTGCCAGAGGCTGCGCCTGCGGTGGTGCTTTATATGCCATTGTTTGACTATCCGCGAATACTTGTTTGGATTAATCTCCAGAAGCACTTTTACCCATGCAACCGGACGCAGGTAATCACTGCCTGAACCGGCGGGGTCGGGGATGATATACACAAACTGTTTTTTCCAGATTTCCATCACCGTATCTGCTGTGTTGGGCGGACAAAGAGGCACGAACAGAGAGATGCGTGATTTGTCAAGAGATGATTTCCTGCCGAACCGCTCAATCGCGGTCTTGAACAATCCGGGAAATCGCTTGCGCAGGCCCGATGAACCAGCCAGATCGTATGTCAGGCACGCGAGAAGCTTCCACTGCTTTTTAAATGTACCGCTGTTTTGCATAAGCAAATGCAGCCATGAGTCAAGTTTGCCTTCGAAATCCTTCTTACCGCTGGGTTCAGTTAGTGAAGTTATCGCCCAGTGAATCCAGGTATCATGAAATCCATCTTGGTGAATGGAAAACGGCAGACTCCGGTGCACTATTTCATCCTGCCACTGTTTAAACAGCATTGCAAGAGATTCATGATTACTCTCTTTCCGCAGTTCTCTGAACGTATTTACAATCTTCACCAGTTTTTCCGGATTACGTATAACCATTGCCTGAAAACGCGATGCAATGCTACGCTCAGAATTGTCGAGATTGTTGCAAACCGTGCTCCATAATTTAAAGAGATTTGCCACTGATGATTTGTATGATTCGTTATGGTATATCCGGTCGTCGGCAATCAGCAGGCTCTGTTCCGGATACCAATACGGTGCAGCAGGCCGATGGCGGTAGGACGCAAATGTCTTAACAAGCCACGATTCTGCACTTTTCCAGTCTTTCTCCTTCATGGCTTTCCCGATGAGCGGTTCGCCGTTTTGCCAGTTCTTTTCCAAATCGCGGCTGCATCGCTCAAAATAAAGTGCTTTATTGTAACGCCGCTCAAACTCATGTGCGATTGCATTCCAGTGCGAATAGGCATTCTCCTGCTCTTCATGGAAACGCCCGGTTTGCAGCTCTTCATGAATCTCACGGCATAGCGGCTCCGGTAATTCTGTAATAATATCAACTATTGCCGCCATATCAAGGCTGACCAAATCACTCCGGTTTTCAACCTCTTCAATTTTATCAAGAATTACCACACCCTGTTTTTTTTCATTTCCGCACGACAGCAGGAGCCATTTTAAAATGCACAGTGTTGTCTGATACTCCAATACGCATCCGTCACCATAGTCCGCTCCCATCCATTCCGGATAGGATTGAATAGCCTCATCTATCTCATCAATCGCTTTTATAAAAAGGTCAGGTTCATTAATAAGATCATAAACGGCATCTACTCTCTTATACATCCCGGCCCCTACTTTTTCCAGATCCGAGGCAACTGCAGAACCGTCAAAATAGGGCTCTTCCCAGTGATGTTCCTGTACAGCGTACTTGCCGTCTTCATCCCCTATTTCCGCAATAATGTCATACCATTGCCCCCACAGTTCCTTCCATTCTTCGACAAGCCTGCTGTCTGAAATAACGCGGTCCGCTTTGTGTTTCTGCGATTTTGATCTGATATCGGGTTGCAGAATCTGTTTGACTGTATCAGCCATATCAGGATCGGTGTTTTTACCTTCATGAACAACCTTTTCGAGCAGGATGTCGGAACCTACCGTATCGAGAAGCTTCTCAATCTGATCTTGTGTCAAGGCAGACAGCAGCTTGCTGCCTGTACCCGGTGATTTTTTTGCCATTTATATTATACCTTTCAGAATTGTTATCCTAAAATTCATATCCTCTCTTAATCCAATAATGCCAGTCCTCCACCGCATTTCTTGTCTCATTATCCGTTTTGACAGGCACTAATTGAGCAAGAGGAACCGCAAGATCCCTGTTTTCCCACGAAACCGTTACAAACATGTCATGCTCGCAGTCCTCCTCAGAAGCTAAACCGATGACTTCAACGATCTCTCCTTTCCTGAGAGGAGAGATTGCCTTTTTCTCTATGCATGTAGCTTTAAAAGGAAATCTCATAGTATCCTGAAGATAATAAAACCACCCCATAGCGCGTTCGGACTCGTCATAGGCATCAACAATAATCTCATTGTAAATGCGCTCTTCACGTTCCTTATCCTCATTTATCGACATGTAAATCACTCCTCCCACTTACCTTATTTCCAGCCCCGATTGCCGGACAAACCCCTTATTTCCCGGACGCGTTTTTCGGCAATCTCATCTCCAGCCCCACAAGAATGTTCCTCCCCGAAGCATCCATACGTGAATGGGCTGTGCGGTAATTATCGTTCAATAAATTTTCAACAGCAAGGGTAACTGAAAAGTATTTGTGAAAATTAAATCCACCGCGAATATCAAAAATATAATACGAAGGAAGGCCATAACTGGTAAGTAAACCCGATTCCGGATTCTGAGGATTTTTAAGATATCCCACATCACTCTGCAGCCTGTCTTCATCTATCATGTCATATTTGTCAACGATATCAGCAACGAATTCCACCCACCATCGCGGATCAGGCACCGGATCGGTATACCGTATTTTTACCAGTCCACGCAGTGGGTGCGTATGCCTGAGCCACATCTCTTCCTTGCCGGGAAACTTCATACGGCCGTAATTGTACATCATGCCCCCGATGAAATGTAGTCCCTCAAGGGCTTTCGCAAATACACCGAAATGCAGATCCAACTCCAGTTCCACTCCTGTTACATAGGCATCACCGTTAGCGGTATTTACATACACGTGCTCATCAGGTTCAAAAGTACCGTTGTTGTTATAATCGATTGCAGTATCACCATTATATTCGCCATGAATCGGCTGCTGAAAATTGTGAAACTTGGTGTAATACCCTACCAGATTAATATCCAGCGCCCTTATTTTAAGGCGCGGACTAATCACAAACAGATCTGCGGTAACCGGATCGAGCAAACCGTTCGGCACCAGCACTCCCTGGGCTGTTTGACGGAATCCGAAACTTGGGGGGAACATGCGAAATCCCCGTGTCCAGGAGCCAGCAATATTAAAATGATCGCCTATATGAAAAACAACCCCTGCACCACCGGTAAAAGCATTATTACTGTATTCACCGGGATCCGTCATTGTTTTATTCTTCGAGGTATCAGGATCACCGGGCTTGGTGTAAAAGGTATCATCCTCGGCAATAAAACGAAAGTAGTCGTAACGGAAGCTCCCCGAAAGAGTTAAAAAGTTACCAATATCCCATTCATCCTGTAAAAAAACACCGACATTATGCCATTTAGTATCCGGGGCGGCCTTCTGGTTGCCTGAAGATGTTTTCATGACGAATTGCTCATCATCGGGACTTTCTGCGAGATCCACATGATAACTCACTCCGGCAATAAGCGTATTGTTTTCATTAAAGGTCTTATTCGACTGTAAATCAGCAGCAAAGGTTCGCCACCAGGCAAAGCCTTCCTCCTTTTTCACGGCCAGGTCAGTAGATTCATACCAGTACCGCTCATCTCTCTTGTACTGGTGATATAGGTTTAGTTTTACCAGATCGGAAGCAGGGAACAGATGTAACCCTCTATACCCGGCTTCAAGCCCAAGTCGCGTATTTTTATTCGATTGTGTGGGGCGATAGTATCGGAATGTCACAGGTCGATCCATATATTGGCCGCCAAGAGAAAGGAAATTTTTATCATTGAGTTTGAATTCACTGTTCAGGTCAATGCTCCAGTCTTTTCCTCCGGAAGGCGTGATATAGCCTATATCACCACCGGTACGCATATCACCACTGCGATGCGCAGTTGCGCCGAGGAAATATCGCATTGCTTTAGTTGCTCCCCACGATTCAATTCGACCCATTAAATAATCACTGGCACTGCCTGAAGCTCCTTTCAACGCCCCACCATAAGCAAAACCACTTTCGGTAAATGAGAGTGGAGATTTCTTGGTGAGAAAGTTTATAACCCCGCCAAGGGCGTTGGAACCATACAGCACCGATGATGGCCCGCGGACAACTTCGACATAGTCGATAGACTCACCGTCAACCTTGCCGTACATATCATCACCGGCAAAGCCGCCCTCGCCCCAGAATGTGGTAAGGCTGTTACCGTCAACAAGCGCAAGAACATTTGCCCCGGAAAGGCCGCGAACAACCGGATCTGATGTAGTTGTTGTTCTTTTCTCAATCCAGACACCAATCTCATCATCCAGCGCATCCGGAACAGAGTGCTGATTTTTACCCGTCAGTTCCTTTTTATCCAACACGGTAACGGATCTGGCCAGGCTGAATGCATCTCTTGGGCGCCGTGTTGCGGTTACAACAATCTTGTCAAGCTCAGTCACATAGGCAAGAGTCAGGGTGTCCTGTATGTCCAGGCTGTCGGATTCCCGGCCGTTGGCTGAAACTATTGTAGTTAATACACAGAGTGTTATCACGAGAAACTTCATATCTTCTTTCTTATATTTATGGATGTAGATTTAAAATGTATCGATTACTGCATCTATATATTCAAATGCTTTCTTAAGAGCCTGGTGCAGGTCTTTATTCTCTTCAACGATTTTCATTATTTCAGTTTCAAACTTCCGTGCCTTCTCCGACTTGTCTGCACCCCAGAAGTCAAGCTCTATTTCATCAATTACCTCTGCAAGTTTATGCGCCTTTTGATCCTGTATCTTATGCATTCGAACCACACTCATTGTCGCACTGTGTCGAGGATACCGACGGTATCTGGCTGACGGGGTGTCAAAGGGAGTTGCATCTTTTACTGTGCTGTCCCGGTCAACAAAAAGAAATACTGCTGCAGTGTCTACGAATTTCGAAATTATCCATGCAGTACCGATTCTATCAGGCTCAAGTATTTTAGTGGTATAATAATCTCCGGAATAGACCGGTACGATAAAGGTCACTATCAATGTGAAAATCAATACCATCCTATATTTCCTTGTCTGTCCTTCCGTTTTCAAGCCATACCACTTTCGAAGAAACTTTTTGTGCCTCATCCAATGCATGGGTTACATATACCACACACGGTTTGTACTCGTTAATGTATGATTTTAAATATGCGGTAAACCTATCACGAAACGCCCGGTGGGTATTGGAAACCGGTTCATCAAGCAGAAGAATGTGCGGGCGAAGGGCAAATGCCCGCGCTAACGCAACTCTCTGTTTTTCACCACCTGACAACAATGAAGGATAGGCGCTGCGAATTTCATTTATCTCGAATGTTTGCAGCATCTCATCAATTACTTTTTGTACTGTATCACGATCCGTTTTTCTCGATTGTAATCCGTAGGACAGATTCTTATCTACCGTCATATGGGGCCACAGCCCGAAATCCTGAAAAACCATGCCGACATTACGATCAAATGGTTTCACCAGTATTTTCCGGCAGTCTGTTGCCCTCTTGCCATCAATAAAAACCTGTCCCTCTTCAGGCACATCTAAACCGGCTATAATCCTCAGGAGTGTTGTCTTTCCTGTTCCTGAAGGGCCTGTGATAACGGTTATTTCACCTGCTTTGAAACCCAGGCTTATGGAATCCAGGAGTAATTTATTTGAGAATCGTTTGGATACGTTTCGCAGTTCTATCATATCAGGCAACTCTTTCACAGATGCCGGTCATCCTCTGTTTTCTGACCCGGAGAATAAGAAACCCGAGTGTAACAACAAGAACAAGAATCATCAGTGTTTCGACAGCTACCTCCTTTTCGAACCCATAATGCAGCATACTGTAAATATTCACCGAAGCGGTCATACAGTCCGGCGGTACCAGTAATACTGCCAGCCCGATTTCTGCAAGAGACAATATAATAAAAAAGAAAAAGGCCTGTTGCATCGTTCCGGCATTAAGAGGCAGCCAGATTCTGACCACATTCTTCCACCAGCTTCCACAGGAAAGCGCTGCGGATTCCCTGTACCGGGGATTAACGGTAACCGCTCCGGCATAGAGAATATGAAGAACAATCGGGAAGTACCGGGCGGAAAAACCCCAGACAAGTACAGCGGTCGCACCTGCTGAACTTGTTCCGAACAGGGTACCGGACAGCTTTATAAGGCCGATTGCCAGAAACGCCGGCGGTACCGCAAAAGGGAGAAACGCGAGGGACAGAAAAATATACCGCAACCGCCCCTGTGCAGCTGTCATACTGCGCACAAACAGCATTCCGACAATCAAAGAAACCACAGCTCCTCCCGCCGATACAACCAGAGAATAACCGACCTCTTTCCAATAGGGAATAACTGCTTCAGGTATACTGCGGACCGATGATGCCTTGACAAGCAATATAGCAGAGGGAAGGATTACAATAACACTTATCGCTATAAATAAACAGAGCAGTAGATACCGGAAACCGGAGTGCGTCTCGACCGTGAGGCCTTTTTTACCCATAGACAGATCAAAAAAAGACCGTTTTCCCACAACATACCGTTCTGCGATTACAATCAAAAGAAAAAGCAGAAAAACAGGAAGAATCAGGTACAATGCATTCAGAAAATTATAGAATGCACCGAACTGGTTGAAAATGAAAAGTGTATAGGTCTGTACATTCATCAGTGAAGGGATTTCATAATTGGCAAAAGAGAAAAGGAATGTCAGTGCAAATGCGGTAATGAAATAGGGCCGCATCCACGGCAGGGTGATACGAATAAACCACCTGTTTTTCGGCGAGACAAGCAGCGCACTCTCCTCAATTGATTTCGGTACCGCCCGCAACCCGGCACCGATTATAATTGCCGAGACAGGCATATATACTACGCTGAGCAGCAGTATCAGTACCGGGAGCGTAAAGAGATTGATACCGGTTCCTTCCGAGAGAAAAACCACTGCTTCGACATAGACAAATCCGGGAATCGCCAGCGGCAGCAGATAAAGGAAACTGAACCACTGCATAGACCGAATTCCCGACCGGGTAACCGCAAAGGCAACCAGAAATCCTGCTGTAAGGCTTAGCAGAGAAGAAAGGAGCGAAATGCCTATCGAATTGATGAAGATTATATCATTACCTTCGGAAAAAAACAGACTGCTGAACTGAGCAAAACTCAGGCCCCTGGCAATGCCCCCCTGAAAAAGGAAGACGGCAAATGGAAGGTACAGGATACCGTACAATGCTAGGGCTATCAGAGGTTCTTTTTTCATAATAAACAGGGTTCAAAGGTTCAGAGGTTCAGGTTTCAGAGGTTCAGGGTTCAAAGGTTTTGGGTTCAAAGGTTTATGGTTCCCGATTCAGAGGTTCAATATTCCGGGTTCAGGGTTTATTTTTTTTGTTTTTATATGAAACAAGATAGTTGATGAAACCACGAATTGCGGACCGAGTTCGGCCTGCATGATCGTATACCTTCTTAAATTCAGTATCTGTAATAGAGTTGTTGCATAATTAAAATAGTAAGAAACAACCTCCCTCCCGATTGCCCTTTATTTTAAACCATTTCAAGATGGAAGTTCCATAATCCACATGCGATAAGCATTACTTTATCTTCAAAATTTTCTTTAATATTTCGATAAACATCAGAAACTATTCTTAATCGTTTAACGCCAGCTATGGCATTTTCATTTATAACTCTCTCCGAGCTTATCATTCGATTCTGTTCTTTCTCTTCTTCTGTCAACTCTCTTCCTTTTGGTTTTCTTTTTGGCATAATCACTTTTAATTCAGGATAATCTTTCTGAATTCCCAGAAAGCCTCCATCCAGAGCAGCGGTAACTTTTTTTGGTATTATAGAAGCTATTTCTTCGTCTCTTAAATTTCTAAGATCATGCACCGTGCCCTCCCGCGTATTAGAGAGAATTACTATCTTTTTTTCTTTATCACTGACTATGAGATTTTTCTTTGTGTGCCTTTTCTTTTTCCCGGAATAATTCTCCTTTTGTTTTTTAGAATCTTTTGGCCTTCTTATTGGTCGCTCTGTTCCATCGATATATATCTTTTTTAGTGTGGGAAATAGTTCCATAAATTCTTCTATACTGCTTACTTTCCGCTTCGGAAGTACTAATTCTTTGCCAAGAGTTCTTTCCAACACTTCTATAAACCAGTGTGTCCACCGGCAACAACTGGAACGATCGACATTAAACATGAATGCGGCTAAATCAAAAGTGGGATAACACTTAACATAGAGTAAAATATAAAACAACTTCTGCTCATCAGTTTTTAGTACAAATTTTCGTCCCAGATTGCTTTGAACATTTCTTTTTTCCAGAAACACGGGGCCAAGATGTTTTCCAAATATGGGAACTAATTTAAGAAACATGGGTATGCAGTTGACTCCAGTGGGTACAATATATAGATTTCAAGGGTGGA
>CAZIYW010000085.1:0-21782 GCA_964543525.1 uncultured Fibrobacterota bacterium
CTCCTTCACTTTTTATTATTCTTATAATTCCTTCTGAAGTAATATATTCGACATAAATATTTTCTGGAGTGTTATCAGCATCTAAATAATCTACGGTATCAATACCAAAGTCCAGATCTTCAACAGTGTTATCAATATCTTCGAAGTAATCCATCAGCGGTAAATCTACCCATGGATGCTTCTTATCACCGGCATTTGTATTAAATATTGTATCAGGCAATAGAGTCTTAAGTACGGGCCAGTCATTCACAGGATTAATGTTAATTGTCATATCCAGTGAATTAGATTCATCCTGACCGTCGTATACTTTTATCGGTACAGTCAGGGTTCCGTCATAGTTATTATCCGGTGTGACTGTCGTACCGGAAACAGTATAATTCGAGCCGTTTCCAACGATAAGTGATAATTGTCCCTGTGTATTGTCCACATCAGTAGCAGTAACCATAGTCATATCAAGCGTTATGGCCACGTCTTCGTCTGTTATTTGATCATTCACGGAATTAAGTACCGGTGCGTCATTTACGGGATTAATGGTTATCGTCATATTTTTTGTATTGGATACATCCTGACCATCGAACACCTTTATCGGTACTGTAAGGGAGCCGTAATAGTTGCTTGCCGGTGTGACTGTAGTCCCGTTGACACTATAGTTTGTACCGGTTCCAACGATAAGAGAGAGTTCGTCTTGCGCATTATCCACATCGATAGCAGAAACCATCTCCATGGTAAGAATAATGGGAGTATCTTCATTGGTAGTTTGATTGGTCACAGATACAAGTACCGGCGGGTCATTAACAGAAATAGTCGTGAAGCTTGTCACGCTGCTTGAGACACTATCCTCCGGATACGTTCCGGAATAGGCGGTAACTTTCCAGAAATAGTGGGTTGATTCGGTTAGGGCGTTTGGCATTTGAACTGTTGTGTCGGTACCTGCTGCAATAACCTGGTCCAGCGTGGAGCTTGTTGTTCCGTAATAGACTTTAAAGGTTACCGCATCGCCGTCCGGATCATTTCCACCGCTCCATTTCAAAACAGGCTGCAGAGAGACGTCTGTTGCACTGTCAGCGGGAGAAACATTGCTCACAGCGCTTATTACAGTATTATAGACAAGCTGTATCGTGGTATAACCCTGGTTTTGATTTGTAGAACCGTCAACAGCATAAATCACTACGATTCTGTCGCCGTAACCGGTTCCCAGATCAATGGCGCATTCATAGAGATCGTTGCCGACATTTGTCATATTTCCGGCATATATGCCGTCGATAGTATAATAGGCTGAATCAACTCCGTTATCATCCGATATGGTAAACTGAATAGTGTGTTTCGCGGTGGTGACCCGGTCGCCGTGCATCGGGCCGCTCTGCTGGGTCATTGCCGGCGGCTGATCGTCCTGTATTGTCGGATCATATTTAATCTTTACTTCGATACCGGTGGTATTAGCGGCAGAATCAGCAGCATCTATGTTAATATTATTGAAAATATCCGCCTGTAAACCGGTAATATCAGCATACCAGGTTGAATCATTCTGCTTGGTTGGAGGAAAGCTGTTTGTACCCATTGAAAAAGTAACACCTGTAATACCGAAGTTATCTTTGGCAATTACATAAATACGTTTTGAGCTGCTGCCGACAGTTGAATTGTTAACCGTGGGATCAAGCAATGCCAGTGTCGGCGACTGATTATCATAAACAACTTTTACTGTAATAGAATCGATATTTTTATTTGTCGAGTTGTCCTGCGCTTTTACTGGTATTGAGTTGACGCCGGGAGTAAGTGAAACAGTATGGATATAATTCCCCTTTGAAGGTTCCACTGTATCGCCTGCAATTGTTACCCAGGCAATATTACTGAGGTCGTCAACATCAACATTTATTTCAATCATTGAGTTTTTAGTAAAGGTTCCCTGCGAAGGTGAATTAAGGACGATTGTTGGCGGTGTCGTGTCGAGATAAGTCGAATCGTAGTAAAAGATTGCCGTAAGACTGTCTTTATTCGCATTTGGACTGGCATCCGTTGCAATTGCCTTAACCGTATTTATACCGGGATTCAGGGAGATAGCGGTCTTGTAAATACTGTCGGAAGATGATATTTCGGTACTGTTGATACTTACCGACGAAATACCGCTCTTATCTTTTATCAGGAATTGCACCTCGATGCTTTCAGAAGCAGAGGTTGAACTGTCTTCAGGGAAAACAAGCTTTATAACCGGTGGGATTGAATCAGTGTAACTGGGATCGTAGATTGCGGTAAATAATAGTGATTGTAGATTTGCATTTATATCACGTGCGCTTATAACAATGGTGTTTGTATCCTCTGTCAGCGTTACAGTGTCGCTGTATATGCTGTCTGGTGACAGGACTGTGCAATCATTAACCGTCACTTGAGAAACGGCGAAATTGTCTGTCACCTTGAACCGTATCGGCAACCGGGGATCGCCCGTTACACTGCTGTCCTGGGGAGTAATGAGAGTAATTACAGGTTTAACCGTATCGACAAAGGTGGAATCAAAGAAATAAATCAGTTTAAGGGTGTCCTTATTTACGAGAACGCTTGCATCGGCGGCAATAATGGTAACAAAATTGGTGTCTGAAAGTAACATGATTGTATCCCTGTAAATGCTGTCCATTGAAGTAATTGTACAATCGTTCACCGTGACCCATGAAACTCCACTTTCATCCGTAACCTTGAATGTAAGAGGAAGAGAAGATTTATTTGAAATAAAGCTGTCCGGCGGTGAAATAACTTGAATAAGCGGTTTGATAGAATCGGAACTGTTGGGGGTCACACTCAAGGAATATATCTGGGTAGTATCACTTCCGAACCCGTTACTGGCTATGCATCTGTATTGTCCGTTATCGGAAAGTTTTAATGATGGAAAAACAAGGCTGTCGTTTGTCATGCCGGAAATGGGTGCGTCGTTTTTTATCCATTGAAAGGTGACCGATTCATCCTGTTTCTCGAGAAGTACGTACATGATAAATTCAAAACCTTCAATATTTGTACCGGTATACTTAATTGTATTGTCAGTTATTTCAGGCGGATAGGAAAAATCAGGTTGCACCGGATTTCCACAGAAGAAAAATATTGAAATAGATAAAGCAACGGATAAAATTATAAGGCTGAAGTATCGTCTGTTAATCATAATTTACCTTTCATTTGGATATGAAAAACGATAAATTACAGTTTTTACCATATACTATGTTAATACTATATAGATATACAAAAAAAAATTAATATATTCTCACAATGTTGTAATTTCCGGTTAAATTGCCAGTATTTTTAGACCATTTTGCTTTATTGTATAGTAATCAATAAGTTACATCGCATACCGTCTGTTTATATCCGACGACTTGAATTTTTTTAATCTCTATGTTAATTATTAATATAAATAGAACACTGCCTGAATGTCTGTGACGATGATCACAATAAGAAACTTTCTAAAAATATTTTAATTGTGCACCAATTCATCAAGGAAGAAAGTTTTGTGGAGGCTTCAGGAAATGTGTTAACGATGGACGGTATACGTTATCTTAACGGTAACATAATTAGAATTTTCTAATCAACAACCCCCAGTTTTCTCTTGATTACACCTTTATTTTTACCGTTATGATAATACAACAAAACATCATACATACCGGAACCAACCTTTCTCCCGCGCCGGTTACAGCCATTCCAGAAGATATCCATGGTTTGTATCTCAGGATTAACCGGGGTAAGCGGTGTGGTTATAACGGTATTTCCCAGCGCATCAACTATGGACAGTTGAGCCTGCATGATCCGGGTGTTATCTTTGTCGTCGAATGAAACGCGGAGGATAAAACCTTCCCGTTTTGCGTTTACCTGAGCTGTGGAGTTGCTGAAATTGGACATTTCGAAAGGAATAGTTTGTGAACTTACGCGTGATGGATTGGGAATAATTGTCAGGTCCACGGCAGGCTCTTTATATTCGTTAACTGGGATGCGCATGACTCCTGATTCCATAATCTCATGATTGTTGTTGATTAACCGGTAGGTGATTGTTATTTCAGTCCGCTTATTTTTCTTTCTGTTGAAATGAAATACAGCCAGTTTGCCTGTACCTGAAACGACTAGTGACGAACGGGAGAGACGTGTCATGTTTCCGGCTACGGTGCAGCGTGTCTGTTCAATTCTTGAAAACACCCTGCCCAGCAAGCCTTTTTCGTCGAAAGATGCGTATGACAGTATGTTTTCATTATACGCCGCGATAAATTGACAGGAGACGAGTCCGTTTATGTTTTGAACACGGCAATGCAGATCAAGGCGGTTGTTGTCGCCGGACAGGGTAAATTGTGCTTTTGCATCTTCCGGCGGAGCGGTACATACATCACTCGGCATTGTTGTTTTACCATGCTCTCCGGACCAGTAATACATCTGTATAAAAACTGCGAGGTCTTCATAGTTGAAAAGACTGTCCGGAACCACAGTCAGGTATGGCGGTTCACCGGTTGCCGGGGCAAGTTCAACAATACTGTCCGGGTGGTTTATACCGTTTGCACTTTTATACCAATAGGTTGAAACGTATGAAAAGTCAAGAAAATCGACTGCACCGTCTTTGTTGAAATCGCCGGTAATACTCACGGTAGAGTCCAGATTATTCAGCACAAACGGTGATGATTCACCGCTCTGGCCGATGAAATTTTTATCCGACGGTGTTATTTTTACCTGCATTTTTTTACTGAATGTATTCGGAAGGTCGATATTTGAGAGCCAGATAACGGAGCCCGTATAATCGGCTGCAGTTATTCCTGTTGTTTTGCCGGCTACGTTAGTGGTGGCAACCCAGCCGGTATCGGATAAGTAATGCACTGTGATGCTTAACGTATCATTATCTTTGTCTTTCAGCGTATACCTTATGGTAATAGTGTCGCTTAAGGTATCTCCGCCGGTCAGGGTTAACGGATCGCATGAGGGAATTCCTTTGTTGGTAATGATTATCTGTAAAGAGTCGCAGATGCCGGTATCCTGGTCGAAGGGGGTTATTTTTATCCAGATCGATTTTTGCAGCGCGTCGGGAAAGTCGGTCGCGGATTTCCAGGTGACGGTGTTCGTGTAATTCGACGGGGCAATTCCATCGGTTATACCTGAAACGGTTGCGGCATGCCATACTGTTCCGTTTTCTGAATATTGCACGGTAATCCCCAGGGTATCTGCATCCGTGTCTGATAGTGTGTATGCGATATCTACGTCACCATTTTGTATACCGGTGACAGGTGTAACTCGGATTGCCGGCTTAGTATTATTGGCGAGATTGAATGCCTGTGTGGTGAGTGATTTGGTGTTGGTGCCGGCGGAAAAGGTGAAATGCAGTTTTACATCTGTTGCGTTATCGGTAATATTCTTTTTTGACGCCCAGATGATAACGGCACTGTCATAGTCGGCCGATTGAATAATCGTACCGCTTGACAGGGTGGCGGTATGGCGGGTGCCGTCCTGTATGGAATATTCAGCTTTGTCAATTGTTACCGCATTGAATGCCGGGGCTGTGATACGTACCGCCAGGGAAACCGTGTCGTGCGATACGGTTGGATGCTTGATTATATAGACCACGAGCGGTATACCAAGATTGTTGACATGAAAATTCCCCGTTGTATCCGGTGTACCTGCTCCCCAGCCGTCGGAGGGAGCAATTGCGAATCGTACGGTGGTGATATTCTGGGTACTGATATCTGCTGAAGAGTGCCAGGTAATGGTGTCACTGTAGTGCCGCGGGCCGATTATTGTCAGATCGACATTGTTTGTCGGTGCCCATGCAATACCACCGTCAATGGAGTATTGGCACTCAAGGGTGAGGGAATCACCCGTTGTATCGGTTACCGTGAACGGGATGGCTATATCATCATTCTGTTCGCCCGTCGGTGTAGTAAGGACTATTGACTGATTATGGTAGTTGTCAATATTCATTAATACAGTGTCGGCTGAACCGGTGTCACTGTCAAACGGTGTGACCCTCAGATACACGCCTTTAATATCCGCGTCAGGCCAGATATTTTTACTTGGCCATATTGCAGTGATTTTCTGGCTTTCATATAACGAGCTCGGAATAGAATCGGGCAGATCTATCAGTTTCGTATTCTGCCAGATATTGCCGTCGGTTGAATATTCACATGTAACATGAATCGTTTCGGATTCCTCATCCGCAAAGCCCAGTGTAAGAACCACGCTGTCGGACTGGTTCACGCTAATCGGATCAATTGAACACAACGGAGGTTTGTTTAATGTTTTGGCCGAAGTGGAAACGCCGTTGTTCCAGTTTGCCGCTTCATCCCGTGCAAACACCTTGAAATAGTATAAAGTAGCAGGTTTAAGACTGTCCACGGTAAGACTGTGCTCCGGATCAAGAATCGGAACCCATTCATTACCGGCGGTATCGCTGATATCGCCTATTGTGGAAGTGCTCCAGACTACCACGTGGGTATCGGCATCGTGGGATATTGAGGCGTGCCAGGTCACGAATATTTTAAAAGACGTTTGTGCGGATGCCGTAAGCGAAGTGACTTCTGCGGGTGCTTTGAAATCCAGATTCATATCCGGTTTGGAGGTTGCAATTGTGTCTGAAGTTCCGGTCGGCCCCTTGGCAATCAGACGTAACTGGACACTGTCGCTTTCAAAGGAAGTACCCAGCTGTGTCAACGGGCTCCAGATAATATGCCTATGTACCGAGGAGTCGGCCCCGCTGACCGTGCCCACATCACCCGTTGTATGGGTTGCCGCGGTCCAGGTGCCGAATGTTCCGGTTCTGTACTGGACGGAAATGGTATCGCTTCTACCCTGGATGTCCAGCAACTGATAATACAGGTCAACCGTGTCGGAAGTGAGCCGTTTGGCTGCCGGCAATGATGCAGTACTGCCACTTGTATCAAATAGTTCCGGGATTATTAAATTGTTTATTTGTATAGGCAGATCTCCTTGAAACGGGTAATAATTATGTGCCTTTATGTTTACTTTGAGTAATCCCGCCGGGTTGGCGGTGACATAATCGGCCAGCGTTTGATCGGAAATGACGCACTCCCCGTTATAGCCGGTGAGCTGGTTGCAGATAATACTGTCGCCGGTTGTGAGCAGTGCAACCCAGGTGTAGGGAGGAAGGCCGCTTATCTCGAATGATGAATCGGAGAGCGGTGTGCTATAGCCAGGTACCAGTGAATCAGGGATATCGGTCCACACAGAAAGTGCCGGATCACCGAAAACATTGGTATTGTATGCACAATATCTGATAATGCCGAAATAGCCGGTTGGGTCGGTTGCAGAGGTGTCATTAGCCAGGATGATATCTATATTTGCCTCACGTGAGGCAGTGTGCATTGCTTCAATAAAATGAATCTTTTTTGTCTGATTGAACAGTGCATCAAAAAAGTATCTGGTCAACCTGATTTCAGGGCTGTTATTGCCGTCATCATCGCCGAACGTAGAGTTATTATATAGATGACCAGCTACTGCGCCATGTGAGATAGTAACCATTTGTTCCCCCCAGCAATCATCAACTTTATTAAATTCTCCACTGAAACCTGATGCTAATAGTATTAAGAAAAAGTTGTGATTCACTCCATCATTGGTAATCCAGGAATCGTTAATATATGCCATTTCTGTCTGACAGCCATATTGATGATTAGCCAGTCCGGTGTGGCTTATTATAGTCGGATAAAAATTGTCGATCTTGGTTTTAAGCCCGCTGTTCCCCCATGACTGACTGCCATTATTCATTTTATCTGACAATGAGTCTATAGCCCAGGAGCCGTCATCGGGAATCCCGTATGTTGTAAATCCGTAGTTATTGCACTGTCCCAGGTGCTGCAGTACATAGTCAATTCCCCATATATATTCTTCGGGATTATTTGCATTCTTCCATAACTTGTCTCCCAGAAAGAGGGCCCGTTTAACCTCGTTTTTAACGGGGTTTTCAGAATACATGACTGTTTTATTCAACATGTTCTGATAGTCGGCCGCGCCGTCAATGGGGAACCGCGCAACATACACTTCCGCGCCGATATCTTCATTGCCCGGAAGACCCCAATCACTCTCACTTCCTTTCCAGTCGCCGTCCAGCCCCTCATAATACAGGTCTGTTGCCGAGTATTCTTCCCGGTATCTATCCGGTCGATGGTAGTGATCATAAAACTTGGAAAAGAGCTCTCTATAAGGTATGCTGTTTGATGCATCAGAGCTGTCGTAATCGCCGCCCAGCAGAACAAAGGTGATTTTATCTTCGGTATACTCTCTTTTTATAAATGTCCGCAGTTTCTCCGGATAATCCACCCCGGTATTCTGCGGATCCTGCAGTATATCTTTAATTGAGTGTACTTCAGTTTTCATGCCTCTTCTTTTATTGAATGCCACTAAATCATTCCAGCCGTCGGGATACATATCATCACGTGAGATAATCAGGTAGTCATAGTCGTCGGCATCTCTTCCGGTAAGCGGTAAATTGTCTACAGCATCTTTATTATGGACAATGGTTTTCAGTATACTTCTGGTGAAAGGCGTGCATTTATAGGCTGCCAAATCCATTGAAGCATTTACCGGTTCTGTTTGAATGGTTACAGTAACCTTCCTGTAGCAATACACTTTTCGCTGTGCAGAGTCATAGCGAAACGGTGTTACTGTAGTCACCGCGATAGGCACACCCCATTTGAAAAAGGTATAGGCCGTACCACTTTCCCTCAGCATATCTGCAGGCAATCCATCTCTTCTAGTTATGTTTGCAGCACGATCAGCTGTTGCTTCCGCGGTTACATTATCTCTAACCGTTTCCGGGTTTTCATAGAGTGTACGGACGGATGCAGCCCGGGCGCCAACCGGCAGTAATATTTTTATACTTCTGGGATAACAGACATGTGAAAAAAAAGACTCCTTTTGACCGGTGGCGAAGTTTTCCGCGGGATCACTTTGCGAAAAGTATACTACTTCCGTTACGGTATGTGCGGAAACAAAGCAATACCATAGAACAGCCCAGACGAAAACCTTTTTAATCATATTTCCTGCCTTTACTGAAAAAGACGTTTTGCGATAATGATTTTCTTGCTTCTTCATAGCAACTGTTCGGTTTCATGATAACCTTGGTTGTATGCATCATCAAACCAGCTTTAGGGTGTAGTCACATTTTTTCGTACTGTTGCCGATTGAAGAATATAGCAGCCCCGAACAGTTTCAGAAGAGACTGTATTGTTATTCTTATCGCGCAAGACGCAGCTGAAATCTATCTTCCCCGTTAAATTTACATTCGCAATGGAGAGTGCAATGACCGGAATGCTGCCGCTTATCGGTGTGCTGTCATTCAGCACGGCAATATCCGCAACTGAATCACTGGACAGCACGCTCGCATTTGCCGACGTCGTATAGAGGAGACTGTCTTTAACGATAGTTGCACCCCGGATTTGGCAGTGCATCATATATACCCCGGAGATATTTTTCGTGCATATCGTGATTGATGCAGTGTCACCGACGGAAGTATACTGTTTCCACGGGTAGATATATACGGCGGAAGCGGGAAGAATTGCCGCTGTAAATTTGACTGTATCCCGGCTTACATCAGAGCTGTTAGCGTACCGCGATTCGATAAAAAGAGAGTGCATACCATCATCAATATACTGTTCACGGATCGCAGATACCGTTGACCACGGATGCCAGTAGGTATTGTCCATACTGTGCCGGAATTCATTGTACTCAGTATTACCGATCAGCGACAGGTATATACTGTCCTTAGTGATTATACTGTTCTGTGAGATATTCGAGCCCGCCCAGTCAATGGTAAAGCTGGGGGCAATATAATTATTGCTGTGTATATCAAATGGATTGTCCCGCTTTGAGGTGCAGGATACAGTTAAAAGAATAATCACACAGAAAATCAGGGTATTTTTTTTCATACTTATACTATCCTCAGCTTTCTCAGAACGATACGGAGACGGTAACGGCATGTACCGACGGTGAAATATATGGCCGTATTGATAGTTTTGATTGCTTTTTCCTTTTCGGTTTCAGAATAAACATGACAATCGATGTTGGAATAAGTGCACCGCCAATGGCTGTAAAAACAGCGGCCTTGGTATAGGCACTGTTTTCGTTTTCGTGGTAGTTGTCCATTTTGTCCTGCTGGCCCGGGTTGAGGGCAAGGTAATCCTCATGAATATCGGCTTTCTCTTTCCAGAACCAGGCGCCGGCTCCGCCAAAGCCTGCTGCTGCAGCGGCGCTTGCTATCGCAAAAGCTGTCTGCAGACGGCTGCGGCCCGGCTCTTTTTTATCTTTCGTTACCGGTTCTGCTGAGAGCGGTTTCGCAGAAGGTTTCATAAGTGTTTCGATTGACGCGGTAATACCTTCCGTCAGTACGTCTTCCAGCGAACCCTTTGTTTCAACGTAGGCACTTTTCAGGATCTCACCTGTTCCCACATCAACCATTTTAAGTGAAGTGGAATAAATCCTGCCCAGCTTACTGATATTGCCGAAAATAACCTTACTGACACCCAGTAATTGACCCACTTCAACGGCACATTCCGTATTTGTGCACCCGGTTTGCTGAAATCCCTGCTCCTTGAGGATATCAGCCATACGGGAACGCTCGATAATGTGATATTCCCCTGACTTTAGGATTTCATGGATAATTTTATCGGAGATCGCGGATGATTCCGATTCCGTTAAGTCTCCCTGTATATCCATGACGGCAAGATTTTCTTTCGGTTCCCCGGCAGTGCAGACGGTTGAGAAAAAGATAAGGCAAATAACGGGTATTACTAATCGCAATTTCTCTCCCTTGCTCAAGAATTTCGTAAAATAAAACGGTTCGTTTATAAAATATAATAATATAACTGCCCTACTATTTTCCAGAAAAAAATAATTATTGCAGCAACTTTTGTCTGTGATGACCGTCACATTGACATGGTTACAATAGCGAGAGACGGGGAGTGTTCGACAGGTAAAAACGCTCCATAATAAAAAAACATGGGTTTACAGGTTTATAATTTTTCTTGGCTTAGTTAACAATGATGTATGTTATCACCTGTTACCTCATTCCAGTTCCAGCGCAATAAACGAGCTTTTCGGCTTGGCGAAGATAAGTTTTCCCTCTCGGTGGACA
Organism: uncultured Fibrobacterota bacterium; assembly: GCA_964543525.1. GTDB lineage: Bacteria > Fibrobacterota > Chitinivibrionia > Chitinivibrionales > JANQEN01 > CBDVBE01. The sequence continues at coordinate 11,087 of CAZIYW010000085.1, forward strand.
ACAGCAGCGAGTATCTCATCTTTACCGTCGTTGTCGAAGTCGCCTATAACAAAATCGCGGACAAATTTAGGCATGATACCGGTTTTAAACCGGGGAGTCAGGACCATACCGTCCCATTTGAATACTTCGATATGGAATTTGTTTAAAATTCTGACCTTGCCGAAGATATTGCGGGTGGCGTCATAGTTTTTGACTGCAATGATTTCCTTTTTTCCGTCACTGTCGATATCCCGGATATGCAGGCGCATCGGCAGGTAGATATTGCTTCCTTCCGAGGCAAAGCCCTCCTCGACCTTATAATATAGATTACTACCGCCCAGCTTCTCTTCACTCTCTCCCAGAACTTCACCTCTTTGGTTGACAATGAGGATAGTATTGGTGTTATCATAGGCGATAAAAAGCGGTTCGTTGTTGTCAAGGATATCGCCGTATGTCAGTCCCATGAGATTAATATCCAGGCCTTTGTTGGACAGCAGCTCTTTATCCGGAACGTATTCCTTTTCCGCATCGTGCCACTTCATCCGATAAATACTGCCTTTAAACGGATCGTTTCTGACATGCCGCTGGCCCAGAAGCAGATAAGCGCTGTCAGTGTCGGGTACGATACGCAGGTAATAATGCAGGCTCCTGGTGATAACGGTATAGCCAACTCCTTTGTACTCAAGAATAAGGGAGCTGAGCCCTTTCTGGTAGGAATCAAGCGCCGAGATTATCACTTCCGGTGAGCCGTTGCCGTTTACATCGCCGATATCGAGACTAATAGGGTATTTAAACCGGAATTTATTAACATCGGCAATTTTTACCAGTGCGCCGTTCTCGTACCGGTAGGTCTGAAGCATTTTCGGTGTAAGAACAAACAGCTCGTTTTTACCGTCCTTGTCTATATCGGCGAGGGCGAGGCCGATTATGTTTATTGGATAAATACCACTTTTCCAGAACGCCTGATCGGCGCGCGCCGTGGTGTCGGTCTTTTTAAACGCCGCACTTATTGCCGGTTTTGTCACTGCTGAATCTGTTTGTGCTTCATCCTTTTCTTTTTTTGTCGTATCAACCGGTGGCATGCTTATTGTATCCGTTTCCGCGGTGTCAGGTTCGGTTTTTTCAGTGGTGGCGTCTGATTGTTCTTCGTTGAGAAATGATTCGATGATATGGGTGGCGAAGCGGTTTACTGTGGGGATTACTTTGTCTCTGTCAGGTACCGATTCTTTCAGGGTAAACGGCTCCTTTTTACTTGAAACGTCGATAATGTACGCTTCAATTTCTATAAGAGAATCGGCGGCGGAAAGGGCGCCCTGGATAACATAATCAGCATGCAGTCTGGCGCCGAGCATTAATGCGCCGGTTTCACCGGTGAAATTTTGTGTTAATGCAACTGCCTCGTTAACAGAATCCTTGTTGATTATATGGATTGAATCATGGGTTGATGTCAGCCGTGCGGAAAGAAGTTCATATATACCGTTTTGAAGTTGGATTAGAGTTGTATCCTCTGGAATATTAAAAGGAATCAGCACGATTTTTACAGGTTGTGCTTTTACAAATAAAAAGGTTGTAAGAACGATAAAAAACAACCTGTTTAAGGTAAAACTATTCGATTTTTTCAATGTAATGCTCCTATTCTGGTTGTTTTAATTGTCTTGAAATATACATACGCGTATTCGATAAAAATAATTTCCATCTCGTAATAATAGGGAGAGTAGTTAAAAATAATAATAATTGTAATTTAAAAATATACACACAAGTTATAATAGAAAATTTATAATTACCTGTAAATCAATAAGATATATAGATAATAGAATCTTTTTGTAAAGAAATAGTTGTATTTTTTAAACAAAACATGTAAAATAAATTATACATAAATATCCAAAATAAGCTATATTATATACAAGGCAGAAAGGGCTGTATTGATTTAAAAATGTTTAAATTTGCCTTTAAATTATTTCGTGTAAATGGATACCTTTTGATTCAAACGTAGAGATTCCATAATTGAGGAGAAATTACGTGGGAAGATTTTCAACTGTTCTGGTTTTCACGATGCTCGTTGGAGCAGGTGTTTTCCTGTCCTGTTATTTCGATCCCATCTATAACTCTGATACGAGCGGTAACGGTTCAAGAGAGGTTGTTATTGAAATTGAAAACAGCGACAGCATCGAGGTGTACCGCATTACACTGTTCGGTGATGATCTGGATACTATTTCGTACTATGAAATAGCGGATGGCGGCAGTCTGACCTTTATTTTACAATCCGGTAAAGATCGCCATATTATTATTGAAGGATACATGGACGGAGAGTTGCGATATAAAAAGGAAATAACGGCTGATATCGGTGATACGGACACAACCTTTTCCGTCTGTCTCTGTATTGTGGAGGAGCAGCCGCCGGATCCGCCTGAATGGGTGGAGGCCTCACCCCTGTCACCGACAGATATCAAGATAACCTTCTCTGAGGTAAATGATGCCAAAGAATATTCCATATACTGCAGCACGTCGGAATCGGGCACCTATGCCAGGATTACAACGGTCACTGCAGCAGCCTGTACCCACAGTAACTTAACACCGAATACTACTTATTATTATAAGGTGACGGCCCGTAATGATGCCGGTGAATCAAAATATTCATCGGTGGCATCGGCCAAAACGAAGCAGGGAGTTATTCCTGATGCACCGACCAATGTACAGGTATCACTGCTGCCCGGCAATGTTGTCCGGGTAAGCTGGAACAGCGCTGATAATAGTACCGGCTATTATGTTTACCGGTCCGAAGATGAGTCGGAGGAAGGTGAAACTATTGCCACGGTTGACAACACGTTGTACCTTGACAGTACGGTCTGTGCCGCGCATACATATTATTATGGTATAAAGGCGTACAGTGCATCTGGCTCATCGTCACTTTCAGATAATCCGTCGGTGGAGATACCTGAAATAAACGAATTGCCGGATGTTCCTCAGAACCTGACGGCCGGTACCATTACCGATACCTCTATTACTCTCACCTGGGATCGGGTACTTGCAGCATCTTCATATAAACTGTACCGTATTAAAGGAAGCGGTACGCCAAATGAATGTATTGCCACGGTATCTGCAATGGAATATGTCGACACCGGTTGTTCGCCGCAGACTATGTATTCGTATGTTGTTTCAGCGAAAAACAGCGTGGGAGAGTCTGCGAAATCGGAAAAGGTAACGGCAACGACCACCGCGCCTATTCCTGACGTTCCTGAAAACGTTTCAGCAGAGGCGCTTTCCGATGCGTCGATTAGAATATCCTGGAATGAAGTTGCCAATGCTGCTGAATATGAGATATTTCAGAGTCTCCGGTCCGGAGGCCCTTTTGAGAAGGTTGGTACGACTTCCAGTTCGAGTTATGTAAGCAGCGGTCTTCAGCCGGAAACTGTCTATTATTTTACGGTAAAGGCAAAAAATAGTGCCGGTAGCTCCGATTATTCCGAGGAAGTATCAGCTAAAACATTCGAGGAAATTAACGAGAATCCCGATCCACCAACCGGTGTTGCTGCTGAAGCGTTATCCGCTTCGGAAATCAGGGTATCCTGGAAAACGGTAACCGGTGCATCTTCATATAATGCATATCGCAGCGCCAGTGCCTCAGGTACTTATACCAGGGTGGGAACCACCGCCGATACAGTTTATGCCGATACGGGATTATCCGATAATACGACCTATTATTACAAGGTAACCGCTGAAAACACGAATGGTGAATCGGACAAGTCAGGTTCTGTTTCTGCAAAGACCCTCATATTTATTGCAGTGCCAACCGGACTGACTGCAGAAGCAATATCATCAACAAGTGTTTTCCTTGATTGGGACAATGTAAACGGTGCAACCGGATATAAGGTATTTCGTTCATTAAGCTTGAGCGGAACCTATACCAAAATCGGGTCACCGTCATCCTCGGAATATACTGACGCCGGTCTTTCCTCCAACACCACCTACTATTATAAAGTGTCGGCAGTTGGTGCATCGGGAGAATCAGGCCAGACCGGTCCTGAATCAGTGACCACACCGATTCCGGTCCCGGATACGCCCACCGGCCTTAAAGCAACAACCCAGTCAGCGACAAAGATCACGGTGGCGTTTAATTCGGTTGCTAATGCTGCCGGGTATAAAATTTACTGGTGCTTAAGTGCTACAGGAACGTACGAATTATTAACCGCCACGGGATCGACAACCTGTGATCATACTAATCTGACACCGGATACGTATTACTACTATAAAGTGTCCGCATATAATGATGCAGGAGAGTCCGATCTATCTTCGTACGTATCAGCGAAAACTGATCAGGGTGCAGTACCGGATGCCCCGACCGGTGTAAATGCTGCCACAAAATCATCATCAGAGATAACCGTTTCATTCAACGATGTTGCCGGGGCGGACGGCTATAAAATCTATTTCAGCCTCAGCAGCTCAGGTACGTATACCCTTGTAACTACCACCAGCAATACATCGTATGATCATACCGGTTTGACGCCAGGCACAACCTACTATTATAAAGTCAAGGCATATAATACAAACGGTGAGTCTGATTATTCCAGCGTCGCCTCTGCAAAAACCGATGACGAGGTAACAATCGTTCCACCCGATGGGGTTACTGCAACAGCTCTCTCATCAACGGAGATTGAAGTGTCATTTAATGCAGTTACCGGCGCCGACGGGTACAAGATATACTATAGTCTCAGCAGTTCAGGCGCCTATACCCTGGTTGCCACAACGGGCACTACATCATATAAACATTCCAGTCTGACGGCGGACACCCGGTATTACTATAAAGTAAAAGCATATAATGCCGGCAGTGAATCGGATTATTCCAGTGTAGCATCCGCGAAAACCGATCCGGCGCAGAAGGTTGCCTTTATAACCACCTCCTGTAACGGGTGTCAGAAATGTATGACGCAATTCAGCTGTAAACAGGGGGCTATCTCTTATTCCGGCGGTAAGTGCGTTGTTGACCCGAATAAGTGTAATGGCTGTGGTGAGTGTACCACACTGTTCTCCTGCCCGAGAGGGGCGATAATAATGAAAGATACATTTGCAGAAAGGATGATACGCAGGATAAAGGAGTTGTTACCGGGAAATAAAAACGATACCAAATGACATACATAATAAGTTATAAGGAGACATTATGGTTTCAAAGAAGGTGGTGTGGGGATGTATCATTTCAGTATGTGTGACTGCGCTGGTATTTGCCGCGACAAAAAAGATTCATTACATCGATCAGAATGTGTGCACCAAATGCGGCCTCTGTATTGAAGAGTGTCCTGAGGAAGCAATCATGGTTGTTGAAAAAGACGGCGAAGAGGTGCATGTGATTGATCAGGAAAAGTGTACCCAGTGCGGTATATGTATTGAGGGCTGTCCTGAGGGAGCGATTCTTGTCGTTGACCCGGAAAAGGTTGAGGGAAAGAAAAAGAAATAAAATGACAGCCGATTCTGTTATTACATGAGGAAAAATGAATAGAATATTCTTGAAGTTATTTGTGTACATTGCAGGCACGGTTACCCTCTTATTGACCGTGGGTTGTATCGATACGGTAAAGAAAAACCCGGTTGTACCGGGGAGTAAAATTGTCTGCCGCATTGATGCCAACAGATGTTTGAGCTGCGGGCTTTGCAGTGAGGCGTGTCCGCAGAATGCTATACTTGAAAAGAAGCTTGACGGTATTGTGGTGTATATTATCGATCCGCAAAAGTGTAACGGGTGCGGCGCCTGTATTCAGGTCTGCGAAGATAATGCAATTAAAAAAGTCAGTTATCATGACGGTGAAGAACGATGATTACAAAAAGAAACAGTATTGTCCGGACGATTATGGTGTGTATGGTTTTCTGCCTCTGTGCCGGTGTTGTTTACAGCGCCGGGAAACGATATGCAGCGGTTATTAACGGTAGATGTGTCGGCTGCGGCGATTGTATAAGGATATGCCCCAGGGAGGCCGCGGTGATGATAAAAGGAAAAGCGGTTATCGATTCAGAGCGGTGTAACGGGTGTGGATTATGTTATTCCATATGTTCCTATAATGCCATTCGTATTACGGAGCGAACAAGATGAAAAAGGTACTGCTACTCGGCGTTTTCCTTGTCGGTACCCTGGTCTGTACCGGGTGTAACCCCACGGAAAGCGCTGTGTTGTCTGTTGACCGGTCCCAGTGTATGGGCTGTGCAAAGTGTGTCGCTGTTTGTAAGGGTGATGCTATACGGATAATATCGAATAAAGCGGTTATTGATCCGACGAAATGTATCAACTGCGGAAATTGCGTGGAGATATGTCCGGTAAATGCCATTTATTGAGGTTGTGATGAATAGAAGGATTTTATTTGCATTAATTCTGTTATTACCTTTTTCCGGCAGCGCACGGTTGCAACTCAATACGAAAGGCTTTCTGACGATTACCGATGAGAGTTTGGGCTGCGGGAAAGCGGAAAGTTATATTTTCGCTGAACATGCGTTCTCGCCGTCCATTTCACTCTATTTCAGCGATCGTCTGGATGGCGGCTCCAGATGGGCCGCTCTGCCTGAAAACAGTATTCCCTTTGATAATAACGCCGTGCTGGGATTACGGTACGATAAAAAACATAACTTTTCCATTGCGGCAACCAATGACGTATTTGCCCATGCCGATGAACTTATGCTCAATTTTTATTCCTCCGATTCAACAGTCATTCGAAAATTACTCAGCAGCGGGAATATGTTTTTAAAACTGAACGGGAAGAGGACTGCATTCAGTGCGGATCTGACCTATTTCCGCCTGAATTATGATTTACTGTACGGTGACAATGGTATAACGAAAGCAATTGATGACGACCTGTGGTCTGAAATACTCATTGCCGCCACTCTGGCAAAGGAGTTGAAGATTGGTATCGGTACCTTTCTGAAGAACGATTTTAATGAGTACGGTGGTTATGATTTCGGTGATCATCATGTTGATTTTGGTGGTGATCACATGATACGGCTCGGCAGTCGGAAATTGTATCTTGACTGGTTGCTTTCCGGGCACTGGCGTATCAGTGAAGCGCTGTACCTCAGCGGAGGGGCGGAAGGTCCGGCCGCAGTAATTCAAGTGCGGCCCATGTTTCGTCTCAGAAACCGGATTTTTATCAAGGCCGCAGTTGATTATGATTTGTCAAAGAAAATGCAGAAACAGCGCTACCGGTTTGATATTCGAAAATCGTGGCGGAACCGCTCATCGATAAATATCGGGTACTGGAGCGTTCCGGGTTCGGCAATACCACGTCAGGCGGTGAACCTGCGTACCCTGTTTTTCATTGCTGACGGTATCGGCATTTCGCCCAATGCAGAAGTGTTCTGGCGGTACGGTGCGGATAACGCTCAATACCGATATTACCGGACAACTGCGTCATTGGAGGCGATTTTCCAGTTTCGTGTTTCCGAAATTATTGCGGGGCTTTCCGTTTCACAATATAAAGATTGCCTGCCGTTTAATAATCGTATGAGTGTGTATATAGGTATTAGTAAATGGTAGTACCCAGGCTTCGATGCATAAAAAAAGAACATCTACGAATTCATTTTTTTAAGGAGGTTCTCACGTGAAAAGTAAGCAGACAGGTAATAGGTTATATCTGAATTTCATCAGTGTCTATATACTGTTACTGAATATTATGAGTTATACTATAGTGTTCGCGGGTAATACCACGTATGCGGTTTCAATAAGCGGCGTTATTACTGCAGATTCGGACGGTTCGCCAGTCAGCGGTGCAAAAGTTATGGTACGGCGGGGAAAGAAACAGGGCAGCGGCGGTATGAACATTAACTGGCAGCAGCTTGATAAAATGAATACGGGCACGGACGGCGCTTATTCGTTTTCCGGGCTTGAAGAGTCGGTGAATGACAGCGACCTGTATCAGATTTTAGTCTATCATGACGACTACAATATGCAAAAATCCGCAAATCTGGTACTGACGCAGGATTTGGTTCTTGATTTTGCACTAACCGAAAAAACATACGGTGACCTGAAGGTGTTTGTGGGAAAAGCTGCCGACAACAGCCCGATCGAAGGAGCCATGGTTGCCGCGGGGCTGCAGGTGAACCAGGGCGCGCTGTATACGGGCAGAACGGACGCTGACGGGTGGATAACATTCACTGACGCGGTTGCCGGATCATATCGGATAACAGCAAACCTGACCGGGTATGGCGTAACGTCAGGCGACGGTCTCGTTGAATCGGAAAAAACCGACACCGTGCGTCTTCTGATGCCTGAAGCCACCAGTGACGGTAAAACGGTGAAAGGAACGGTGGTTGATGAAGACGGTAAACCGGTATCGGATGTGGTCGCCCTGATTAAATTCGGCAGTAAGACCGATAAAGTAATCATGGTAGACAGTGTTGATGCAAACGGGCATTTTACTATTACCGGTATTCCAGATAGCTGTACTGACGGAAAGGTTGAGGTAGAAACAGAGATATATAAAAGTATTGATACAATACTGGTGCTCGATAATCAGGTGACTGAAATAGACCTCGTGCTTATACTGAAAGAAAATACCGGCATACAGAATAAGTCTGTCGCAGAAACATACGCTAAGTCTGTCACCGTTACCTGCGTAAAGCGGTTTGGAAACCGGGTACTTCAATTCAATAATGTGGAGGAACCCACGGAAGTAACGGTGTATTCTCTTGCAGGAAAGCTGTTTGTACACGGCTGTGTTTCACCAAAGAACATGCGTTTGAAGGTTCCCGGTAACTATTCACGACAGTGTCTGGTAGTATTTTTACAACAGGGAAGAGTGATAAAGTCAATAAAAATGTTATTATAGCTGTAAAAATGCAGTGCCGGGTTTTAATTTATTTATTGGTAATCTTATTGGTACCATACCACTTATACAAAAATATGATGGGTGATGAGTAGGTAATTATGCCGCCGAATATATACAAATATCTGGATTATCGACAGTATCTCATGGATCTTTTTGAGTCTGTTCATGATAGGGATCCTGAATTTTCATTCCGCCGCTTTGCCCGTATTGCAGGCTCAACATCACCCAATTATCTTCAGCTCATTCGCGACAGAAAATTAAATATCCATGATGAAGCTATTGATGCGGTTGCTGCAGCTCTCAAATTAAAAAAGAAAGAAGCGGATTTTTTAAAAATTTTAGTGGCCTTTGACCATGCAAAAACCAATGACGAAAAGGATGTCTATTTCAGGAAAATTCTGCAGAAACGTGAATATAAATCGATCAAGACGTTAACCAGGGAACAGTACCAGTTTTTTTCACACTGGTATATCCCGGTAATTCGGGAGTTGGTCGTTCGTCCTGATTATCCCGGCAATCCCGAATGGATTGCAAAAAAAATCACGCCACAGATTTCGGAAAGTAAAGTACGAAAGGGAATTATTCTGCTTGAAAAACTTGGCCTTATAAAAAAGGATTCCCTGACTGAAAAATGGAAGATGACAAAAACAGTTATCAGTACGCCGTCAGAAGTTCTTTCATTGGCAATTGCAAAATATCACCGTGATGTAATCGCTTTGGCAGGAGAATCTGTTGATCGTTTTAAAAAGCCTGAACGGGATATCCGGTCCGTGACGCTTGGACTCTCACCGGAAGGTCTGGTGGAAGCGAAAAGGCGACTGGAAACCTTCTGGAAAGAGATGCTGGAATTTGGCGGTACCCAGAAGGAAGCAAAACGGGTATTTCAATTAAATACACAGCTGTTTCCTCTTTCTGACGGAGATGATGACAAATGATACGTACAATCAGAATATTATTCTATATCCTTATATTGACAGTCATGTGCAGCGTTATGTACTGCTCCTTAGGGCCGACTCATGCCGGCGGAGCCGGTGCAGGCAATCCTGCGACGCTGGCGATGATTGCAGATGGTGTCGATACGACAATCTCCCGTGATACGATACCCGTAACGCTACCCATTTGCGATTCAAGCTGTATGCGTATTGATGTAAACGGCGTTTTTGTCCTTGTACAGTATGCGTCATTTCCCGTGCCGGATGATTTTGACAGTATTCCCGAGCCGCTCTATTACGATTCAAGCGCCGGTGAGATGATACTGGACGGGCCGTTTCTGTTCGACGTCCTGCGCGGTACCTCAGCGCCTGATATCCATTTCCATCTGCCGAACGGCATATATGAATATATTAAGCTCCATATTGCTCACGACAGTGGCACGTCAGTGAATGACTTCAACGAACTGATGAAAGGTTATCAGATTCTTATCAGCGGCAAATTCACCTATGAAGATACCCTGCGGAATATAAACATCTTTATTCTCTCCGATACGACAGTGCAGTTTCATGCGCTTGACAACGGCGTTGCAGTCTTTAATACAAATTTTGTCAAGCTTATCGTTGGGTTGAATGAGCAGGAATGGTTGGACAGTATCAGTATTAAAGGGCCGATTAAAAAAGGCGATGTCTTTTTTGATAGCGAAGGCAACCTTACTCTTCTGGATGACCCTTCAGGGCAGGGACCCGATGCGAAGCTGTGTATGCGAATGCGCAGCAGGATTTACGGTTCAGGTGTATTCAGGCATAGTCATACGATCAGATAGATTGAAAAATTTTTTTTCCGGTAAGAATAACTGTAGTTTAGCACTTTTTTGAAAAGAAAAAGAAGGTGAGACACTCCAAAGGTTAATTTACTATTGATAATTAACCCCTAACTATTCCATTTTACGTAATATGTATACCGATTTTATCAATCAATTTTTG
>CAZIYW010000086.1:0-21627 GCA_964543525.1 uncultured Fibrobacterota bacterium
TTTGCGTGGCATAAGTTAAACATACATTTTAAACTGATAAACTTCCACCGTCCCTTTTTACCGTCCCTTTTTATATGTACTTTGTAAACGACTGCGTAATACCGATGAGAAGTTGAAAGAAGGGGTTGTATGGGGATTTAAAATGGATGTATGAATGAAAAAAGAATCCCTCTTCAGGTAACAACTCTCCCTGCAACCGCCTGCCCCCCCAAAGCAAATCGTTTATCCGATAATCACCCACGGATGAAACACTCCCGGTTAAAGAGGCACTGAAAAAATCCCGGATATATACTGTGGAAGCCATAAATTGTCAATGCCGACAACGGCGATACGAGTGCTGTACCTTGACTATTCCCGGTCATTGTGTGATAATAACAGTAATAATTTGATTACTGTATTTTATACTGTTTCCTTCAAACAATGAATTCGGAAATAAAGAAAAAAAAGATTCTACATGTCCATGTCCTGCCGGTCATAACCGGCTCGGGGATAAATACGTTCCTGACCATGAACGGATTAAAGCATCGTTATCACATGGAAATGGCCTGTGCTCCCGGAGGACCGCTCAATGATCGTGCGCGGGATAACGGCATTACTGTCCGGCAGATACGTAATTTTGTCAGTGAAGTCGCGCTGTGTAAAGACCTGCATGCGCTCTGGCAGTTGTATCGGTTATTGCGACGCGAGCACTATGATCTCATGCATACCCATAACTCAAAAGGAGGATTTATCGGCAGGCTGGCGGCCAGACTGGCCGGTGGTCCGCCGGTGATTCACGGAGTGCACGGCTATGCTTTTCACCATGATGAACCCCGGCTGCGGCGTGCACTCTTTTTTCTTCTCGAGTATATCGCCCGAAACTGGAGCACACGGGTAATCTGTATTTCACAGCCGCTGGCGGATCTCTGGGTAGCAAAAAAACTGGCGCCCAGGGAGAAAATCCGGAAAATATACAGTGGTATTGATGTAAACGAGTTTAAACGGACTGACAAACGGGATGAAATAAGGCGGACGTTGGGCTTGAAACAGAACGACATTGCTGTCGGCCAGGTGTCAAAGCTATGGGAGGGCAAGGGGCATTGTGACATAATTGAAGCCTGTGTTGAAATATTTGAGAAGGTGCCGAACGTAAAAGTCTTTTTTATCGGTGAGGGGCCGATCAGGAAAAAACTGGAAAATATTGTGTTGCAAAAAGGATTTGGCAATAGGATAATTTTTTTAGGGTTTCTCAATAATGTCGCACAGGTTACCGCAGCAATGGATATTGCAGTCCTGGCCTCATATTATGAAGGTATGGGTCGAGTCATTCTCGAAGCAATGGCCGCCGGGTTACCGGTTATTGCAACACGGGTAGGTGGTATTGTCGATCTGGTGGTTGATAATAAAACCGGTATTCTGGTCGATGCGCACAGTCCAGACCAGATAGCGAAGGCAGCAATACGTCTCGCTCGTGATGTAACGCTGCGCAAACAAATGGGCCTTGCGGGGAAGGAGCGGGCTGATTCGTCGTTCAGTGCGGGTGAAATGATAGCGCAGATAGATATGCTTTATACGGAGGTTCTTGCTGAACATGAAAAAAGTCGCTAAAATTACGCCATTTCAGAGGATTCTTTTTTTTACAGGCCTGATTATTGCCTATATATCTTTTTTTTATTTTCCTATTACCGAGTCGGAAAAAGTTTTTGGATTCTACCTCTTCTTTTTCAGCTTTTTTCTCAGTCTGAACCTGACACTGTTGTTCAGGAAAATTGCAATAACCTTCGGAATATATGATCATCCGAATGAAAGAAAATTCCATTATCATCCGACCCCGCTTCTTGGCGGTATGTCAATATTTTTCTCCTTTCTTTTAACTATTGTACTTTTTGAAAAACATATTGAGAACACCCTTATTCTTTATTGGATTCTGGGTATGGGTTTTGTCATACTGGTCATGGGAGCCATTGACGATTATAAACCCCTCTCTGCAAAGGTTCGTCTGCTGGTGCAATTCCTTGCTGCGGGTGTTGTTATCTATCATGGTATACGGATATCATTTTTACCGAATAATCTGGCGGGGGATATTTTTGAAGTAATACTTTCCCTGCTCTGGATTGTCGGTATTACCAATGCGATTAATTTCATTGACGGAATGGACGGTCTTGCTACCGGCTATATTATTATAACGGCCTCGCTGCTGGGTATTGTGGCCTATCAACTGGTAATGCCTGAATATTTGTTTATCCTTCTGGCCCTTATTGGGGCCTGCGGCGGTTTTTTCCCGTTTAATTTCAGGTGGCACAGAAGGGCTATGATATTTCTTGGAGATTCGGGAGCAACATTTTTAGGTTTTTTTATGGGATGCCTGACACTCCTGGGTAAATGGGGCAGCCGCAATGATGTCTACCATTCGACCAATGAGGTCGGCGTAATTATTCCCTTTCTTATTCTGGGAGTTGCGATTTTTGATACCATTTTTACTTATGTTATGCGTTTCAGGGAAGGAAGAATCACCAGGTTTGATCACATTCTGACGTATGCCGGAAAAGATCATTTTCATCACTGCCTCTATGAAATAGGATTCCCGGAAAAAGCTGTCGTGCTGATTATCTATACCATAACCCTCTGTCTTGGTCTTGGTTCGATCGCCCTGCGGAACGCACGTAAAATTGACGCGGTTATCTTACTATTCCAGGCGATTATAGTACTGGCCATGATAGGTGCATTTATGGTATTTGTAAAAAAGACCCACGTCATACCGAAAAACGGTGATGACGGTTATAAAAAAAGTGAGTCCCAATGACCTCCACAGTGCCCTTTTATTAATGCTTCCGGATAGGTGGTCTTTGTACGGTCAGGTATACTGTTGGCGTGGTACAGGGAACGATAAAGTGATATTATTCTTGCATTTAGGTGGGTTTAATTAAATAATTTAAATATACTTTCCGGCAGGTATTTACTAATGCAATATTTTCATTACAGGAACGGTAACGAACAATTCTGAGTAGTAGACCGGGGTGAGGAATGCAGCCACAAAAAACGTTCAGCGAATTAAAACATTATATGGAGTCACTTCCCATTTTTGTGATCCTTGATTCACAGTATGCGAGAAGCAAAACTTCAGCCATTGCAGCCAATAAAACGACAGAGGAACAGTATGCGGAACTGGTGAAGAAACTGGAAGTACTGTTACTTGACAAATTGCAGAATAATCCGCGGGAATCGGTGCGGGAACTGCCATTTACCTCTCTCTTCTCGCTTTCGGATATGATTATATACAGTATCGTTAAATCGGGAGAGCTCTTTCAGCTGGTTATGAGCCCTGACTATATTTCAAAGTACTTACCGTGCCATTCGTTAAATGTTGCTTTCATCAGTTGCAAGATAGGAATGGGTATGCGATTCTCCTATGAACAGCTCGGCCAGCTTGGCGTTGCAGCATTGTTGCATGATATTGGGATGACTCAGCTCAGTCCCGGTATCTATGAGCATCAGGGTACACTGTCGTCGGATAAACGAAAAGCGATAGAGAGTCATTCAGTACTGGGGTATAAATTTTTTGAGAAGGTGCGGGATGATTTCCCCTGGCTTATGCAGGCGATACTGGAGAGTCATAAACGGGAGAATAATAGAGGCTACCCTGCTATGGTACAGAATGAAATGCATATCTATTCAAAGATTATCGGTGTCGCCGATACCTTTGAGGCGCTTTGTCACAACCGTTCATTCAGAAAAGCCTATCACCCGACCGATGCCATGAAGACAATTATTAACGGGAAAAAAGAATATTTTGCAACTGCTATATTGCGTGCCACGATAGAATCACTGGCGATTTATCCGGTGGGCAGTCTCGTACAGCTTAATAATAGAAATATTGCTCAGGTTATCAATACTATTGAGGGTGCACCCATGATGCCTATTGTTAAAATAATCGGCGAGGATGATTTGAATGAAGCAACCGAGCAGAAAGTTATCAATCTCTCGGAAGAAAATAACCTGTATATCACCGGTCTGGTTTACAGCACACAATATCTGACGCCGGATAAGATAAAAAGAGTACAGTAACCCCTTCCCAGTTTCTTCGCAGGCTTCATGATGAATCATGTTATAAAGATTTTAAGCTCAGACCGGTTATTTTCTGTTGATTATTTTCAACAGGTTGATTGGGCGAAATGGCGCACACAGGTTGTTAATGACGGTCTTGCCTCCCTCTGTTACCCCAAAATCAGTCATGCCTGTGATTCGCTTCCACCGGAAGCGGGCAGGTTCTTTCGCACCTGGTATGAAAATGCGGTAATCTTTAAGGATTTTGCCGTGCAGGTGCTGAAAGATCTCCAGCCGGCATTAAGCGCTGCCGGAACTGTTGTACTCACTCAGGGAATGGCGTTGAGTGAGATCATTTATCCGGAACCGTTGTGCCGCGCCATGGGCGATGTTGACCTTTTCCTTCCTGATAAGAACATGAAAGAGATTCGGCACATTTTTCTGGAGTATGGATTCAAACCCTATCGCGACTATACCAATGTACTGGAGTATAATCAGCTTATGATAGATTTGCACGAGGGATTGTGGGGAACCGATCGTTTTACTCAGCGGGAGACGATTATTCCCGTTCGCCGGGTTGCCTGGCTGCCGAGCGCCCTTGTTCCCGGCTTGTACGTGCTTCATCCGGAGCATCTGGCGCTGCATTGTGCCTTTCACGGAGTAAAGCACGGATTCAATAAGGCGATCTGGGATTGTGACCTGATACGACTGTATTATGCCGGCTTTCTGACAACGACTGCTCGGAGCAGAGAAGAATATTTACTCAAGTATATCACCTTTAACCACCTGCGCGGCAAAAAAATGTTGCCGGTGAGTATCGGTGATAATAAAAACTTTCGTATAGCGCCTGTAGTCAGGGGGGCGGTTACTCTGCTGGTACCACACTGTAATCGCCCCGGGTTCGGCCAGATGCTTCTCACCTTCCTGTGCCCTTCCTTGAAGACATGGCTGTCCTATTTTGTGGCGATTCTTCTGCCGCCCCGACGGATTCTGCTGCAGATGTACGGCAGGCGACCATACGGGCTGTTACTTATCAGGCGGATGATTGATTTGCTCAAGTATTCCGGAAAGGCGTTTAAACGATGGTATTGACACTGTCGATAGGCGGTATTCCTCTCCGGTTTGAAATCCGGTCAAAGGATATGGCTTTACGAATTGCCGCACGATATAGCGGCTTTCTATTAAAACGGGCGGCGCCGGCGATAACTTTCAACTGCACCTTTACCGGCAGGCAACTGGCGAATAATGAGGATGTCAGTGTGAGTCGGGAGGATGTCGGTACCTGGTGCATTTATCGGTCTGATTTTATCTGCACGTTTCAGGAATCGATCGGTACCATCGAGGTGCACCGCTCAATATTCGCCTTCGATGCCTGCCTGCGGGCTCTCTACGCAACTATACTTAACCGCCGTAATGGATTCCTGTTACATAGTGCGGGAGTCCTGAGGAAGAACAACGCTTTCTGTTTTGCCGGCGTTTCCGGGAGTGGCAAAACAACGATTGCGCACCTGGCTCCAGGGTACGGGCAGGTTCTGAATGATGAAATTATCGCCTGTAGAATTGTGCAGCCACAAACAATTATGGTATACGGCACCCCGTTCTGGGGAGCAATGCGAGACGGACCGGCATACAATAAGGGCTATCCGCTTAAAGCGCTCTGTTTTCTGATTAAAGACACCGCTACCACAATGGTTCCTCTTGCCGGTGAGGATGCACTGATAAAACTGTTGCGCTGCTGTTGTATTTTCAGTGACAGTGTTGAAGACAGTACCGCTCTTATGCGCACAGGGGCAGCACTTGTCAATACACTGCCGGTATATGATTTACACTTTAAAAAAAGTCCCGCCCTGTGGAACGGTATACAGTAATTCCTGATTGTCTTTCATTTTTGTTTAATTGATTATATAATAATTTTATACTATAAGTAAGTGACGAGATAATTATTGCTTGGTTTTTCAGAGATAAGAAATGGTTAACCGGTAACCCATATGAAGATTATCCACCGGGAAATACTTATTGAGACCTTGAAAGCGTTCGGCCGTTGTAATGTTGTTGTAGGAGGAACGAGCATGTGGCCGTTTATCAAACAGGGAGATATCGTCACGGTATGCCAAAAGCCTTTTATTCCGGCACTGGGTATGGTGGTTGCTTTTTTTATTGAAAATCAGTTTGTAGTACATCGGGTTGTATGGTATAGAAAAATAGAAGAGAATCGATGGCAGCTGATTATCCGGGGTGATACCTGTCCGGGTTCATTGACCCGTATTGATTCCGATCAGGTTATCGGCACGGTCTCGGGTATTAAAAGGGGAGATACCGGCATGTCATGCTGGTGTGAGTTTCCCTGGAGAATTGTTACTATTCTCCTTGGATTCATGTTACAATTGGCTGTGGCAATAAAAAGCTCTCTGAGCAAAGGACGTACGCTCAGGATTCGCGATGTTTTTTTTTAATAGAACTATGAGCATCTGGATACTGTCGGTATGCAGCGAAAAGATAATGCAAAAAAGATAACCATACTTTTTATTGAGCATCGTGGTACCATGGTCGGTGGCGGCCAGTTCAGCGTAGTGAGTTTGCTGGGAAGGTTGCGTGAGATGGGGTGTCGCGTGGAAGTGGCGATACCTTGCCGCGGCGAATACTATGATGTTTTGCAGGAACGGGGTTTCTCACCGTATATCGCGGATGTAAACAGTTTCGGCGGTGGTAATATATTCCGGCTGCCGGTGGCGGTGGTGAAAATGCGGCAGTTGATTAAATCGACCGGTGCGGATATCGTGCATGCGAATTCGGCACGGGCGGCACTGGTGGGTGGATTGGCCTGCCTTGGAACCGGTTGTGCCATGCTATGGCATCTCCGCATTCCGGGACGTGAGCCGCTGTATGATTTGCTGCTGACCAGACTCAGCAGACGCATTATAGCAATCTCTCACCATGTCGCTGGGAGAATACGACACGACAGGCATAAAGTACGTATCATATATAACGGTGTTGAGAAGGCACCGGAGCAGCCGAAAGAGAAATTACAGGCCCTGCGCGAGCACTATCGGCTGGGAGATGCTCCGGTAATCGGTACAGTCTGTCAACTGGTGCCGTCAAAGGGGCTGGAGAATTTTATTTATGTCGGGAACACCATTTTACGCACCCTGCCTAATGTGCGATTTTTAATTATTGGGAGAGAGTCTCCCACCATGGCGCCGGGATATGTCGATAAGTTGCGCGCCTTGTGTAAACGGCTGAACGTTGCAGATAAATTTATTTTCACCGGTTTTCAGAAAGATATCTACGCGTATTATGCTCTTATGGATGTCTTTACCTTTTATACTGAGTTAGAAGCCTTCGGCAGGGTAGTGGCTGAAGCTATGATGGCGGGAAAACCGGTGGTGAGTTCCAGTGTCGGCGGTATACCGGAGATTATTGTTGACGGTGAAAACGGCTTTCTCTTTCCCCTGCACCGGGATGATCTGGCTGCTGAAAAAATACTCTATCTGTTAACCTGTCGTGCGGTAGCAAAAAACATGGGTTTAAAGGGGAAAGATCGGGCGGAAAAAATGTTTACCGCCGATATAAACGCAGAAGAAATAGAAGCAATATATAAAGAGCTGGTAATACGTTAAAAAAGAGGATCGTATGATGAGCGATCTGATAATGGGAATCTGGGGTTATTCTGCAGACAGTCGTGCTATAACGCATGACAGTGGTGCTGCACTGGTGCAGGATGGGAAGGTTATTGCCGCGATAAACGAGGAACGCCTGACGCGAAAGAAGATTGAAGGATGTTTTCCATTCAAGTCAATTAAGAAGGTATGTGAAATTGCCGGCGTTGCACCGGAGCAGATAGATGCGGTTGCGCTTGCCGGACTCGGCCCGCGGAGCCGCTCTTTTAAAATGCTTAAATATATTTTCCGAACCTGGCGGGAAACGGGTATTACTCTCTGGGGACGTACAAAATATGCACTTCTGACGGCCAAGAAGATACGGCGTACTGTACCTAAGGAATTGGCGGGAAAAAAGGTCGTCAATGTTGATCACCACCTGGCTCATGCTGCATCCGGTTATTACACCTGTCCCTGGCCTGAGGCAACCGTGGTAACATTGGACGGTATCGGAGATTCTGCAGTCTGTGCTACGGTGTGTACCGGTAAAAATGGTGTCCTGACACGTCACTGGGAATGTAACGGGTATTATTCTCCCGGCATATTTTATACCTTTATCACCAAACGGTTCGGTTTCTCTCCCTCAAAGCATGAAGGTAAGATAACCGGCCTTGCCGCGTATGGCGATTATAAACTTACTATTGAAAAGATGCGCGATATTATCCGCTACGATGATAAAAAGCACGCTTTCTTTTCCACTTATATTCCCGGGCTTTTTAAAAGCAAAGGGTATGGAGATTGGCACCTGCCCATTATCGATGATCTCCTGGATGAGGTGACAAGGGAGCATGTGGCGGCCGGACTGCAACAGCTTACCGAAGAGGTGGTGTGCAGCTATGTTGCTGATGCGGTTAAGAAAACGGGTGTCAGGAACGTTGCGCTCTCAGGCGGAGTATTCAGTAATGTTAAAGTAAACCAGCGAATCAGGGAATTGGACTGCGTTGACAATGTATATGTGCATCCGAACATGGGTGACGGCGGCATGACCATCGGGGCGGCTTATTATCTCTGGGCACAGCGCATGCTAAAGCGGGGCGAAAAACCGCTGCCGCAGTTCCTGCCGACCGTCTATTTAGGCCCTTCCTTTACCGATGAAGAGATTGAAGCTGAAATCAAGAAAGCTGAATTGCCTTTTCGGAAAGTGGAAAAGGTTGAAGAGGAGATTGCTACATTGTTGCGTGAGAAGAAGATTGTCGGCCGTTTTGCCGGGCGTATGGAATACGGCCCCCGGGCGCTGGGGAATCGCTCCATTCTGGCTGAAGCGACCGATAAAACAATAAACGACTGGTTGAACGATCGGCTGAAGCGGACGGAATTCATGCCCTTTGCTCCCAGTATAATTGAGGAGTACGCCGGCGAATTTTATACCGGCTGGCAACAGGACCATGTCGCAGCACGTTTCATGACCATAACCTATGATGTACCTGAGGAGAAAGGAAGGCTTGTTCCTGCGGTGACCCACGTTGATGCCACTGCCAGACCGCAGGTTGTCCGTAAGCAGGATAATCCTTCCTATCACCGGATTATTGAGGCGTATAAGGAGCTCACCGGATTGCCCGTGATTATTAATACCAGTTTTAACATGCATGAAGAACCGATAGTATGCACACCGGCGGATGCAATCCGCTCTTTTTTGCATGGAAGTGTGGATGTGCTGGCCATGGAACGGTATTTAATATTTAATAAAGACCAATAGCAAATGAAACTTTCTCAGCGTATTGTCACCAATGCCCTGGCATTATCAGTTTCTCATATTGTCTGCCGTATCATCTCCTTTCTGCTGGTACTGGCTATTGCGCGGCACTATGCCACCGAACTGTTCGGACAGTATATCTTTGCCCTGAGTTTTGTCGAGCTCTTCATGGTCCTGGCGGACCTTGGTATCGCGAAATTGACCGTACGCAGTGTGGCACAATCACCGGAGGATACCGGGAAACTTCTTGGTATCATTGGTACGTTGAAGCTTCTCTATACCGGGTGTACCCTGGTGCTTATTGTCATTTTTCTGATGATACTGAACTATCATCCGCATGTTGTCAAGCTCACCCTCATATTCAGCGTCCGATCCGCGTGCGATTCACTGTTCGACCTTTTTGTGTCCGTATTTAAAGGCCGTCAGAGGATGTACTATATACCGCCCTTTAACATCGGGACCACACTCATTGCCGTCAGTCTCTGTTTTGTCTGTCTCAGGCTCGATATGCCAATTGTAGCCATCGCGCTGGTGTTTATGGGAGCCTCTTTTTTAAAAGTATGTATCGGCAGCATAATCGTTTTTAAAACATTCGCCGGACCGGTGTTTAATTTTACCGTACGCACACTCTTCGCGTATGCAAAGATGGCCATCCCCTTTGGGCTCGGTTCTGTCTTTGTCAGGATTTTTACCCGTATCGATACGGTAATGCTTTCCAAGCTTACCACCATGACAATTGTCGGCTGTTACAACGCCGCCTATAACCTGGTAATAGTCCTGCTCTTTCTTCCCGGTGCATTTAATGATGCCGTATTTCCGGCAATGTCACGATTCCATAAAACGTCAGATAAAGATTTCAGCGTTACTTTTGAGCGGTTGTTTAAATATTCCATGCTTATAGGAATACCCATGGCGGTAGGTATTTCAGCGCTGGCGGATCGGTTTGTACTGTTATTTTATGGTGCACGCTATGCGGAAGCTATCGTACCGCTCAGGATTCTCGGCTGGTTGATGGCTACGACATTCGGTACCTACGCTTTTACGACAACGCTCAATGCCTCGCATCGTGAAAAACTGGTAACCGTTACGGTACTATTCTGTAGTATTATTAATATCGTTTTAAATGTCTTTTTTATCCCGCGATGGCAACATATCGGCGCAAGCGTATCAACATTACTGACTGAATGGTTGTTTTTCGGCATGTCCTGTTTCTTTGTCAGAAAATATGTAGTTAAGACAAATGTAGTGAGATATATCATTCGACCGGCACTTGCATCCGCCGGTATGTACGGCGTTATCTACTATTTAAAATCGTACACAATCATATGTCCGATAGCCGGTGGCATTGCGACCTATTGTATCATGATAGTGTTACTCCGCACCTTGGATGCTACGGATATAACGTTATTAAAAAATCTGTTTATAAAAAAGAAATAATTACCGTCACTCACCCGGAGGACGCATTGTGAATAAGTTAACAGATGAGAATTTGAAAACATTCCGGGTGGAACGGAAAGAGATACCGCATTACCGGTTCGGCCTACTATACAGATTGTTACAACAACCGGTAAAGAGAGTCCTGGATATCGGATGCTGGAACAGGGAGTTGCTTGAAATGTTTCCGTCGGAAACGGAAAAACACGGCCTCGATCTTGTGGCACGCGATTTTGGTCCCTCTATTCATTTTAGGGTGGCAGACATATCTGAAGGGCTACCGTATCCGGATAACTTTTTCACTGCGGTTATCGCAGGAGAGATTATTGAGCATCTCATGGAGCCGGCGCGTTTTTTAAAAGATATTTTCAGAATACTTGATGCGAACGGTCAGCTTATCCTGACCACGCCGAATTTAAGTTATTGGAGGAATGCTATTCAGCTGATTAAAAGCGATAACTTTTTCTGGGTTGATTATGATTTTAATCAAAACGGACATGTGCGGTATTTCTCGCCCAAAACTATAAGAAAAATGCTCAGGAAAAATGGTTTCAAGGTTAAAAAACTTTTTAGTATTGATGATGTGCGGGGTACTATCCTGCTTAATCTGATTGGGAATTTGTTTAAAAGTTTTTCGTCGAGACATAATATGAATTTAGTCGTCTATTGTATAAAGCAGTAATAGAAAATACACCAATGAAAATTCTCATCGTAACCGCAGATTGGTCGCCCCAGGGAGGTGGCGGCATCACACGTTTTGCCAAAGGATTGGTGCAGGGATTAGTTAATAATCACTGTAGTGTGGAGATCCTTCTTGAGGAGGATGGGCCGCACAGTCGTAAAACCACCAACGTGGAATATGAGTGTATTATACACGGTATTAAAGGAAGAAACTCCCCGTTGAAAAGAGCTCTTGCTTTTGCCGGAGGATTATGGCATCTCTACCGAAAGGCGAAATATGATGCTGTTATTGCGATCACCTGGTCTCCCTGCGGAACAGGAGCCTGTTTATTTAATTTGCTTCACAGGATACCGTACTGGGTAATCTGTCACGGTAACGATGTCCTTGAACCGCAACGGAGCTTTTTTTATACCAGGCTGATGAGGAACGTATTCAGGAGTGCAAAGGGAATCCTGCCGAACAGCGGTTTTACCGCAAATAGTGTCTCTGATCTGGATATTCCAAGAAATATTATTACGGTAATTGGTTGTGGAATAATACCCCAAGATTTGAAAAATGCCTGCTGTGGAAAATCAATAAGAGAACAATTCGCAATAGGATCAAAGCCGCTACTGGTGACCGTAGGACGGCTGGTTAACCGCAAAGGGCAAGACATGGTGATTCTGGCCCTGCCGAAAATACTGCAGTCCTTTCCGGAGACAATCTATATGATTGTGGGGGAAGGAAAGGAGCAGGAGAGGCTGGAGCGGTTGGCTGCTGAAACGGGAGTAAAAAAAAATGTGATTTTCACCGGTTTTATAAATGACGACGAAATGTACACTTGTATGGCTGAGTGTGATTTGTTTGTGATGGCGAGTCGAGATCTACCGGAGGAGGGGGAAGTAGAGGGGTTCGGTATTGTGTTTCTTGAAGCAGGCTGTTTTAGGAAACCGGTGATCGCAGGGAGAGCGGGTGGTATGGTTGATCCGGTGGTAGATGGTGAAACCGGGTACCTTGTAGATCCGACGAACCCGGAGGATATCGCTCAGAAAATAGTTACATTACTGGATAACAAAGAGCGTTGTGAGCGCATGGGTAGCGCGGGGTATGAACGAGTGATGCAGGACTATACCTGGGATGCTGTCGCGCGGAGAGTTTTAGCTGCTCTGCAGGTTAAATCCTGACAATTCAGTCGTTTTTTCTAATAGGAATTCCAGCCGGTGTGTGTAAAGATGCTGTGCTATTGTTTTCTCCCGGGCCTTTCGGGCCATCTGCTCCCTGATGTCTTCATGTTCAAGATAGTATTGTACTTTTTCTTTTAAATCTGCGGCATCCTTAAAGCAAATTATCTCTTCTTCAGTATCGTATAAATCATCCAGGTCTTTTTTGTAATCGGTCAGCTGAAAGATTCCATTACAGGCGGCTTCAAATATCCTCAGGTTTACCCAATTTCCCCGCTCGACATATCTTGCGTACCCATACTGTGGATTGACCACTATTTTGGCGCATGAATAGATCTTGCGTACCTCAATTTCAGTTGCCGGTCCGCGATAGTACTTTCTTAAATCTCCGGCATCTGTGGAGAAGCCTCTTTCAGGACCCCAGATGGCGAGATCGTACTCCGTCAAAGAGCGCAGGAGTTCAGCCCGTTCAGCATAGACGCTCCCGATAAAGACAATATCACTTGCATATTGTTTCTTTTCCTCCGCAGAAACATCGATAGGTGCGTTCAACTCAGGATCGGCGGCAAAGGGCAGCCAGTAACAGTTGGCGCCCAGTTCCCGGTGTTTTTCCATGCTGTACGTATCATTGGAGAAGAAAAGATGGTAGTGAGGGCTGTGGGTTTTTGACCGCTCAAAATCCTGCGGATCGTCAACGGCGAGACCAATCAGTGGCAGAGACGGATATTTTGCTTTTATTTGATTGACGACCTGGGGTGGTATACCTTTTGAAAATGCCAGCAGGAAATCGGGTACGGTTTTTTCAATTGTCTCAAATAGCATCTGTGCTCTCCGGCCGGCTCTGCGGCTGAAAACCGAAGCGGGAAGGATTTTTTTAGCAAGCCGTACCAGGAGACGTTTCTGCTTTGTTGCGGGAGCTACACGGGCCGCAGCAGTGTCGATCTTCATTTCGTTGTACCCATATCGAGCAAAGGTAATATTTTTCTGTTTCAGTGCATTAAAAAAATATGTTTCCAGATTTATGTGAGGGACAATTATAGGCGCTATAAAGAGTGCCTTCATTGAGCATTCCTTTCAATAAGTAAAACGAGAAGCATATCCGGTCCTTGTACCATATTCCCCATGCTGAATATATAAGTGGTAAAAATCTTTTCTAATCTATTATCTGTTTAGTGTTTTATTATACTATAGCATTATGATATAATAATGGTAAATTAATTTGCAATACTATGGATAAGTGATTTTTATAATAAAGGTATGGTTGGCAGGTATGAGGGTGAATGTGCTACGCCGTTTTTATTGGTATTTACGAGGAATAGTGTTCCGGATTATAATGATTTTTATCAGAAAAAGGGAGCAGCCTGACCCGGCAGACATTAACAAAGTACTGATAATTGCTCTTTCCAGGATTGGTGATGCGGTATATGCCACACCGGTAGTACGTGAGTTGAAGAGATCTCATCCGGAGATTACCCTTGATGTGCTCTGTCGTCCCTATACTGCCGGCGTTTTTAGACATAATCCGCATATACACACTTTACTGTTGTGCAAAAATGGTATCATCGCTTTTTTCAGAACGCTGTTAACGGTGAAAAAAAAGCATTATGATTTTATCATTGATCTCACTTCGGATCATAAGGTGGCGGGTGCCTTACTGTCACGATTGGGCGGACCGTCCTATTGCATCGGTTTTAATACGCAGAAGCGGGGGTTCTGTCTTGACAGGGCATTACCGCTGCCTGCGGGAGAAATCCATATAACGAGGGTATACCTTGGGCTGCTTGAAGCTCTTGAAAACGGGAAGTATGAAAATCACCCTGAAATAGTTGTTTGTGAAGAGGAAAAAAGGGAGATACATAGATTCCTTGAACGATTTTCCATATGTGATAGTGAAGTTATCGTTGGGTTGCATCCCGGCGCACATTTCTCAACCCAGCGTTTACCGGAACAGAAGTGGGCGGCGTTGTGCGACAGGATTCAGGAATCGTTTCAAAAAAAGGTTGTGGTATTCGGCGGGCCCAGGGAAATAACGTCGGTTCAGCGAATTCAGCAGCTCGCTGCTCTGCCGCTTATAATAGTAGATGGACTCCCGGATTTACGTGCTGCTGTTGCACTTATCGACCGATGTAATGTTCTTTTATGCAACAACTCGGGGCCGCTGCATATTGCGGAGGCGCTGGGTACGCCAACGCTGTCGTGGATGGGACCGACAGTACCGTACCGATGGTATCCT
Organism: uncultured Fibrobacterota bacterium; assembly: GCA_964543525.1. Classification (GTDB taxonomy): domain Bacteria; phylum Fibrobacterota; class Chitinivibrionia; order Chitinivibrionales; family JANQEN01; genus CBDVBE01. The sequence continues at coordinate 14,882 of CAZIYW010000086.1, forward strand.
GTCGGACCACATCACCGGGTGATTCGTAAAGATATCGACTGTTCTCCCTGCAACAGAGCATCGTGCGGGCGCCATTCCTGTGCGGTAAAGATTACACCGGGAGAGATGGAAACGGCGTTTAGACAGTTGCTTGATAGCGTGATCTGATAGCGATACCGGTATGGGAAAAAAAGGAAAGAGAAAAAAAATCTTACTGGTAATGATTGCGGGGATAGGCGATTGTATCCTTGCTTCACGGGCGTTCCGCGCTATGCGCAACGCTTACCCTGATGCGGAGATTCATCTCATTACCAGCAGGGATGCTGTCCCCCTTGCTCGTCATTATCCTTATCTTGATACAATATGGGAATTTCCTATCCGTGAAATAAGAAAGAGGAAACGATTCCTCATTGCCATGCTGCATATTATGCTGCGGATACGAAAGATACACTTTGATATGGCGGTAAACCTGCATCCCGTGGCATCACTCAGAGGTGCGCTGCAGATGGGGTTGTTATTTTCGTTTGTTAATGCCCTGGTGAAAATCGGTCACGATTATCGGTTTTTTCGCGCGGTTGTCAACAAAAAGATTCCTGATGCACTGTTCCGGAACAGGCATTATGCAGACGTTTATCTGGATGTCGCGGTTATTGCCGGCGGCAAGCCGGATGACGTCGGAATCGAGGTTTTTTCCGACCCGGCCGGCGTGAAACGGTGGCATGACATTTTAGGTGAGAAATCAGAATCCGACCGCCATCCGTTTATCGGTATCAACCCGGGTGGTGATCAGCCGAGAAAACGCCTGCCGCCGAAGCGGTTCGCTGCCGTTGCCGATGCCCTTATCGAACAGTATGCCGCACGGATTGTCATTCTCGGAGCCCCGGATGAAGTCTCTATCAGTAATACCATACAGATTGCCCTGAAAAATAATGCCGTCAATCTTGCCGGTAAACTTACGCTTGATGCATTGGTGTATGTTATCGGCAGATTGGACCTACTGATAACCAATGACAGCGCGCCCATGCATATTGCTGCGGCAAGGGGTATCAAGCAGGTTGCGATTTTCGGGCCGGGATATCCGGTGCGGTTTCGACCATACACGGACCAAAAAAACTATGTCCTGTTATATAAAGAACTTGCATGCAGACCTTGCAATAATAAACCATGCGATCATATCGCCTGTATAAATACCATTACCGTTGATGAGGTAGTTGCAGCGGTACAATCTCTATTGAATGGAAAATGATCTGAGAACGTCGTTATGAAAAAACCGGTTAATGATCCCTGTTGCGTGTGTCATACCTCCGGCAACTCGCCGCTCTTTACAATGCGGTACCCCTATCACCGGTATCCGGGTACATTTACCCTGCGAAAGTGCAATTCCTGCGGCCTTATCTTCAATTCCCCGAGGATAATCGATGAAGAGCTGTTTAAACTGTACGGTAAAAGTTACTATTTCCATAACCGTTCCGATGCAGAGGAGTTTCGGAGAATAGCCGGGGTATATCTTAGAGAGGATTTTTTTACAATTTTAACCGATTTGGCAAACTATTTGCGGATTTTACTATGGAAAAATTGCGGCTATTATAGTATAATAGGAAAAAATATTAAATGTCCTCATATGCTGTTAATTGTTAAGAAAATTGCCTTAACATACAGAGAGGTAATACCTTAGGGCAGCCTGATTATCACGAATATAACTGGTGTTGCAGGTCGGATATCATGATCATTAAGTCGGTAAAAACGGGGATAGGTATTCTGGGAACGGTATTAGCGCTCCTGTCGGTACAGTGTGCCAAGCGGCAGATACAGGGGCAACCGATCCTTGATAAAATGGTGATTGATAAAAAGGATTTATTGGCGATGGTCGACAAAGACCTCCAGATTGACCAGGAGGAGGCTGAGAAGGCTCGCTTTCAGACGGTGCGTATAACGGTTGGTGATCGCCTGCAGGTGTCTATCTACGAGAAATTACCGGTAAGTCCTGAGAAGCGTGAAGAGATAAAACGGGTAGACGAAGAGGGTAAGATTTTTCTTCTTCCCCTCGGCGAGCTGAAGATTTCCGGGCTCCGCATTGCTGAAGCTGAAGCTATGATCGAGGAGCGATTCTCAGACCTGGTTGTTTCTCCTCATTGTGAGATCCAGATAATTCAGAAACAGTATGCCGAACGGGTATACGTGTATGGAGAAGTATTGAAAGCCGGAACCATGCCGTTTAAGCCTGGCGACCGTCTCTTGGATGCGCTCTCTCACGCCGGAGGTTGTGCAGATAATGCTTATATGCGATCGATAAAAGTTATCCGCACCGGAGAAGAAAATGTCAAGGTGTATTCAATAGATTTGAGAGATATTTTCGAGTCGGGAAATGTCTATAATAACATGCGCCTGCAGGATCAGGACATTGTCTTTGTACCGAGAAGATTTCTTGCCGGGTTCAAGGAAGTATTCGGAGCATTGGGTATGGTAATGCCATGGTATGTGCTGGTACAGGGGCTTTATATTACTCGATAGAAATAAAACATTTTATGGGTATGTAAAGGATAGTATTTATTGGAACAATACGAATTTCATATTACCGATTTTCAGAGAATTCTCCGCAAACGATATAAAATCGTTATAATGACCGTTATTATTTCGCTTGGGTTCAGCATCTTCTTTGTCCGTATCAAGCCGCCACTTTATCAGACCGCTACAACAGTCAAGGTTGATCGTAACAGTATGATGGGACTCGGCATGGAGTCCATGATGTATTACGGTGCGTGGGACAATATCGAGACCGAAACCCAGGTGATAACAAGCTTTCCCGTATTACTGCGCGCGGCAAAACAGTTGAAAATGATTTCCGATACCATACCACAAGATACCTATCCCACCGACGAGGGAATACTCAATACGTTGCAATCAATCCGCGGGAGCGTTTCAGCCTCTCTTTCGGGGAATACGAATATTATTACCATTCAGGCAAAATCAAATTCTCCAAAGAAGGCTGCTGCGTATGCTAACGCCGTTACACTCTCCTACCGTAATTTCTGCCGTGATACAAAAAAAGCGCATGCAACGAAAACAAGAAGCTTTATTGAATCCCAACTGGAGCGTTGCAGAGCAGAGCTTAGTAAGGCTGAGTCTTTGGTACGTACTTTTGAGGAACAACAGGATATTCCTTCAATCAACGAAAACTCAAAGATAACTATTGAGAAATCACTGCAGAATCAGGAGGCGATAAAGGAGATTGAGGAGGCCTATAGTATCATTGAAATGCAGGAAAAAAAGTTGCGTGAATTCAGCTCGGTCGATGATATTGTGAAAAGATTCGCCAGAGCCAATCAGGAAAAAATCATGGACAGTGTTAATGCTTCTGATTCCAACGCACTGATCATGGGGTGGGTATCCGAGTTTACGGATCAGGACCCCGGTATACAACAGTTAAACCGAAGGCTCCTGGAATTACAGCTGCAACTTGCCGACCAGGTCAGCTTTTACAAGAAAGACCATCCTTCAAACAGGGAGATAGAGAAGCGAATAAAAGAGACCACCAGCCAGATAGTGGGTGAATATCAAAAGAAGCGGTTTATTCTCGATAATAAAAGGAACAGACTCCTGCAAGAAGCTCAGGAGATCGGCAGAGAGCTGAAAAAGATTCCCACCAATCAGATGAATTACGCACGCCTGGTCAGACGACTTGAGGTTAATGAAGAGTTGCATAACCTGCTCACCCAGAAACATCAGGAGGCCATGATTAACGAAGCGGGTATTGTTGATGATGTCACCATAATGTCTCTTGCAACTCCACCGACGTCACCGGTTAATAAAAACATGACTAAAGTGGCGGCTATCGGTGTCCTTTTCGGTCTCATTGTCGGGCTCATTTTTTCAATTCTGCGTGAGGTGCTTGATACTTCAATCGGTACTATTGAAGAGGTTGAGCGAACCATTAAACTGCCTGTCCTTGCCGTTATTCCTCATATACTGGATGAGAGCACCAGGAAGAGCAGTAAAAAGCACAAGATTGATAAACAGGCCCAAACCAGTGTTAAACCGAATGCTATACTGGTGACACAACTGATGCCGAAAGATCCTTCATCTGAAGCGTTCAGAATACTCCGTACCAATATCGAGTACCTGTTCTACGATAATCCCCGGAAAGCGGTTTTAATGACGTCAGCTACTATGCAGGAGGGAAAGAGCACGGTTATCTCCAATCTGGCCATAGCACTTGCCCAGGAGGGAAAGAGGGTTCTTCTTGTCGGGTGCAATCTCCGCAGGCCCTCTATGTTCCGCCTTTTTGGACTTGAACGGGGACCGGGAACAGCTGATATTCTTATTGAAAAGGCACAGTGGCAGGATTGTGTGAGAACGGTAACCGACCTGATTCTTGGCGGCATGGCTATTAATGACATTCTTAAGGTACCGGGACTTGAAAATCTCAATTTCATTACCTACGGCCAGAAACCGCCCAATCCTGTGGAGCTGTTGACTTCACAGAAGATGAATACCTTTCTGTCGGAAGCAAAAGAGTATTATGACATAGTCCTTGTGGATGCCCCGCCGATTCTGCCGGTCGCTGATTCAATCGTGCTGTCAAAAAAGGTAGATGCTGTTTTTCTGATCTATAAAGTCGGGAAGGTACCGCGCAATTCCCTGCGTTTGGCGAAGGAGCGGCTTGAGGCGGTATCATCAAGTGTGCTCGGTGTGATATTAAATGATATAAAGCCTGAAACAACCGGTATCCCCCACGCCGGCATATATTATCAATATCATGAAAAGGATTCACGCAAGAAAAACCAAAAGGTATCGGTACACGGGAAGCAATTAGTGTGATTACTTTCCGATATCAATGAACATAAATCAATGTAATCAGATTCTGTGTATGTTACATTCATCTTCCCGCGATTCACGTTCAGCATTTGTGTTTCTGTTATTTCCTGTCATACTGGTCGTAGCTGTTGCACTGCTATACCAGCTTATTGTGCAGGAAAAAACCATGATTCTATTTGCCACCATCGCGGCGCTCTTCTTTATCATCTGTTTTTCGAGTATCCGTATCTCTCTCGTTCTGCTTATTTTTTCCATGCTGCTGTCACCTGAGATTGAAGTTGCGCAGACGGTCAAGCGGGAAGTGACTGTCCGGTTCGATGATTTGCTGCTTTTTATTATGACAATCAGCTGGCTTGTCCGCATGGCTTTATTTTCCGATCTGGGTGTTATTTTAAAAAATCCTCTGAACAAACCAATTATTCTCTACTCATCAGTTGCTGTTGTCTCAACGGTGTTAGGTACCATGTACGGTCAGGTTAATCCGCTGGCGGGTACCTTTTTCGTACTGAAGATGATAGAATACTTTTTCCTTTTTACCATCATTGTTAATTATGTTCGAGAGGAGGAACATATTCATCAGTTACTCAGCGTAATGCTCATTGTATTTGGTATCATATGTCTCTATGGTGTAGTCATGATCCTTACCGGCGGTGATGTATCCGCCCCGTTTGAAGGAGAGGAGGCTGAAAGGAATACCCTTGGCGGGTATCTCGTGTTGATGGCCTCTGTGGCAGCCGGAGTAATGATAAGTACGCCATCCAGAATGGAAAGAATCCTCATTGCGTCATTTCTACCGGTTTTCTTTGCCGTTCTGCTCTTTTCTATTTCCAGAAGCGGATGGGTATCCGGTATTGCCGCACTTATTGTACTCTTTTTCTTTACAAAAAAAAAGGGGTGCTTTTTCACCGTCATCCTGATTGTCTTTCTGATTTTCCCTTTTATCATGCCCGATGTTGTGGAGGAACGGGTCAGTTATACCTTTGCACAGAATGCCCATTTTGGGGGGCAGATTCAGATCGGGCCGTTCCTGCTGGACACCTCTACTTCCGCACGCCTTTTTTCCTATAAAATCGTACTTGAGCAGGTATTTAAACATCCCTTTTTCGGCTATGGTATCACCGGATTCGGTTTTGTTGACGGACAATACTTCCGGGTGTTGATAGAGATGGGGATTATCGGCCTCGGTGCTCTTATCTGGTTGCTGGCAGGGGTGCACAATATGATCAGAAAAGGGTTAAAAAAGATGCAGTCACCGCGTCTGCATGGTATGGCCGTCGGCTTCTATGCCGGCTTCTGGGGTATGGTTATGCATGCCCTCAGTGCTAATACATTCATTATTGTACGCATTGCCGAGCCGTTCTGGTGTCTTGCAGGACTTATTGTTGCCTATTACCACCTGACACCGGCAGAAAGTAATTTACACGTATCGGAAGAAACAGAGGAATCATCCGTGCAGAAGTAGAATGTCGTTAAAGGAGAAAGGTGATGGGCGCAAAGAAATATCTGAACGTGAAAACCGGTATATATAACGGTATAGATTCCATCAGTGTCGTCGGCCCTTTTGATTTGGTTGACACGGCGATTGATAACATTGCCGATACTATTATTAGCGAGGGGAAAAAGAATATTGTTTTTGATTTCAGCGAAACAACCTACATTACAAGCTCCGGTCTGGCGGTTCTTCTTAAAATCTTTAAGAAGTGCCAGAAGGTCAAGGGCAATTTGTATGTTACCAATATCACTCAGGATATGTACGAATTATTCAATATTTCTTCATTTGATTCTTTTATACAGATTATATAACGCTATCACCTTTTCTACTGACAACACATCTTTGACTCCCAAGTATTGGGAGTAAAGATTACGACTAAAACGAGGAATACGATTACGAATTGTTGAAATACTCTACCTGCATTTCTCCGGAACATAAAGTTCGTCAAGTCAATCAATGC